>CAYHTC010000191.1:0-5294 GCA_964359445.1 uncultured Sediminibacterium sp.
ACTCAGTCCGGGCATTAAGCCTCTTTTCTTCAGCCAAAAGATGGAACAAAAACTACCGCTGAAAAAAATACCTTCTACTGCCGCGAAAGCAACGAGGCGTTCTGCAAAACTTCCTTTGTTAATCCATCGCAGCGCCCATTCGGCTTTTTTCCCTACGCAACCGATCGTATCTATTGCCCTCAATAACCTGTCTTTTTCAACAGGATCTTTTATATAGGTATCTATCAGTAATGAATACGTTTCGCTATGGATATTTTCAATCATCACCTGAAAGCCATACATACAACGGGCTTCGGGGTATTGCACTTCCCGCAGAAAATTTACCGCAAGGTTTTCATTAACAATACCATCACTGGCGGCAAAAAAGGCCAATACATGTTTGATAAAATATCTTTCATCTTCATTGAGTTTATTTGTCCAGTCCTGTATGTCTGTTGACAGGTCAATTTCTTCAGCGGTCCAGAAACTGGCTTCCGCCTGTTTATACATTCTCCATATATCCTGATGGTTGATAGGGAAAATTACAAAACGGTCTTTGTTATCCCGGAGTATGGGTTCGGTTTGCATATATCAATTTTAACATTTGAAAATTGAATGCCGGAAAAGGAAGAGGTGCAAAAGAGAAGAGCCACTACGGTCATAGATTTAGAGCCGTATAAAAAGTAATCCAACTATTAAAATGTTAACTCTCTGAGCGAGAATTTATCAAGATTCAAAATGAAAATCTTATTAATCTGTACCTGTCTTTGCAAGATAATCTTAAATACAAAATGGCACATCATAGTACCTATGATTCCGGGTATACTGCCTAAAACACCATTTTCACTGCAACTGGGTACATCTTCCGGATTGGGTGGCTCCGGGTACAAATCCCGTAGGTTTTTACTTCCCTGGTAATTAAAAACAGCAAGCTGTCCCTCAAAGTTTAAGATACTTCCATAAACTAACGGTTTGCCGAGCGCTACGCAACTGTCATTTACCAGGTAACGGGTCAGAAAATTATCAGAACCATCAACAACTATGTCAAACTGTGAAATAATATCGCGTGAATTTGACTCTTGTATCAGTTCTTCAAAAACAATACAGTGAACATGCGGGTTAAATAATTTTAATTTCCCGGCGGCTATTGGCGCTTTCGGCTTACCGATATCATCTGTTGTATATAGTATCTGCCGATGGAGGTTATGGATCTCTATACTATCAAAATCAACGATACCAATGGTTCCAATCCCCGCTGCATTCAAATATTGTAATACGGGACAACCCAACCCCCCGGCTCCCACTACCAGAACCTTTGCCTGTTTTATTTTTATCTGTCCCTCTGCCCCAACCTCTTCCAGCATTAACTGGCGGCTATACCGGTTTATTTCTTCTATACTAAACGTTGACATGGTGCGTATTAAAATGTGTATCCCAGTCTTTCCATACGGGCTCATACCCATTGGCAGCAATAACAGTTGCAACCTCTTCGGGTGTTCGCTCATCGCTTATCTCGAACTGTTCCAATGACTCTTCGTCTAAGCTGTAACCACCAGGATTTGTTTTTGACCCGGCACTCATGGTAGTGGTACCCAGCTTAATCAAATGATTTCTGAATAATTCCGATTCTCTTGTAGAAATTGATATTTCCACATCTTCATTCATTAACCGGTAGGCACATATTAATTGTACCAGTTCTTTATCGCTGATATGATAGTTGGATATATCAACCCCTTCTGCCGGCCGGATACGTGGAAATGCGACCGAATACTTTGTTTGCCAATATGTTTTTTGCAGATAATCCAAATGCAATGCACAAAAAAATGAATCGGTCCGCCAATCTTCCAGGCCCAATAAAACGGCCAAACCAATTTTGTGCATACCGGCAAGCCCGATCCTGTCGGGTGTTTCCAAACGGTAATAAAAATTGGATTTCTTTCCTTTTAAATGATAGTCCTTGTATTTTTCTTTGTGATAAGTTTCCTGGTACACTAAAACCGAATACACGCCACAATGTTGTAATTGTTCATATTCATCCTGACTCAATGGTTGAACCTCTATAGAGATATTGGCAAAATGCGGTTTAATAATTTCAATTGCTTTGATGAAGTAATCAATATGTACCGTATGATTGGATTCGCCGGTTACAAGCAGGATATGATTGAACCCATGCTGTTTAATGACATTGATCTCCTGTAAAATTTCGGCCGCTGTTAATGTTTTCCGTTTGATCTTATTATCCAGGCTAAACCCGCAGTAAGTGCAAATATTATTGCATTCATTACTCAGGTATATCGGTGCAAAGAGCTGTATGGTTTTGCCAAAACGTTTTTTCGTAAGCTGATGGCTCAACTGGGCCATCTGCTCTAAGTACGGTAAAGCGGCAGGCGATATCAGCGCCTTAAAATCTTCCGGCGTGCGGTGCGTAGCGGCTAACGCAGATTCTACCTCTTTTGATGTTTTTGCCAGGATAGACGCCTGTACATCCTCCCACCGGTACTGATCGAAAGTATCTTTAAAACTCTTCATGTAAAAATTGGGTTAACGGACTTGAAGCAATAGCATGATGAACTTTGTTGGCCAATTTACTTTCAAAAGCCATCCGGCCCGCCTGCACCGCAAACCTGAAGGCAATGGCCATTTGCACAGGGTTTCCGGCAATGGCAATGGCTGTATTGACCAATACGGCATCTGCGCCCATTTCCATCGCCAATGCTGCATCCGAAGGGGCGCCAATACCCGCGTCAATAATAACGGGCACTTTACTTTGTTCGATGATGATTTGCAGAAAATCAAAAGTCTTTAATCCCTTATTGGTTCCTATAGGAGAACCCAAAGGCATTACGGCTGCTGTACCCGCGTCTTCCAGGCGTTTACATAATACAGGATCGGCATGAATATAGGGCAATACCACAAATCCAAGTCTGGCCAGTTCTTCTGTGGCTTTTAATGTTTCTATTGGATCCGGCATTAAATACTTTGGATCCGGGTGGATCTCTAATTTGATCCAGTTGGTTTCCATTGCCTCTCTTGCCAATTGTGCCGCAAATACGGCCTCTTTCGCATTGCGAACACCGGATGTGTTAGGCAGCAGATTAATATGCGGATGCTGCAGATGCGAAAGCAATCTGTCTGTTTCTGTTTCAAAATCCACCCGTTTCAACGCTACTGTTACCATCTCCGATCCGGATGCCAAAACGGCTTCTTCCATTTGCAGGGAAGAACCGAATTTGCCGGTTCCCAAAAATAATCTCGATTGAAATACTTTATCCGCTATGGTCAACTGTTTCATATAATAACGTATTGATTTGTTGTAGTAATAATTTTTTATCGGGATGATGTGTAATGATACCCGATACAGCTATGCCATATATACCTGCCTGCATAATGGCGGTTATGTCTTCCAAAACAATACCACCGATCGCGTATACAGGTATGGAAATCTGTTGCAGTTTTAATTCATCACTAATCCGTTTATATCCTTCCATGCCCAGTATGGGACTGAGGTTTTTCTTAGTGGTTGTAAACCTGAAAGGACCTAAACCGATATAATCACAACCCTCCTGCACCCGTTGCAGTATATCCTGCAAAGTATTAGCAGTACCGCCTATTATCTTATTGTCGCCCAGTATTTTTCTCGCATCACCAATGCGTATATCAGTTAAGCCTACGTGCAAACCATCCGCATCCACGGCTTTAGCAATAAGCGGATGGTCATTGATGATATATGTGACGCCCTGGTCAGTACAGATTCTTTTCACCTGAATGGCTAATGCCATCAGTTCCTCCGGGGTCGCATTTTTAAACCGTAACTGCACCCATTTACAACCGGCACCAATTGCCTCCCGGATATTATGTAATTGCTCTGTGGCTGTTTCCCCTTGCGATATGTATTGCAGTTTACTATACATGATGATACCCTGATAAAGTTGCATTACTTGATAAAAAATGTTCTATATATTTTTTGGCCCTTTTACAGGCCGTAAGCAAATCATGCCCGGTTGCAAGATTAGCCGTAATAGCAGCAGATAAAACACAACCGGAACCATGCTTTGGATACACATCAGTGGTGTTGGCAGGTATTTTTTCTATACTGTCTTTCGTAAATAAATAATCAACCCCTGTTTCTTCGCTGTTATGCCCGCCTTTTAATAACACATTACAAAAGGCCGATAATTTTTGCGCGGCTTCTTTCGCATCAGTTGAATACGCCAGTTGTTTCACTTCGTTGTAATTGGGTGTTATTAAATATACTTTTTCCAAAGTTCGCACCAATAGCTCCCGGTCTATCTCTTTTTTCCAAAAACCAAAACCACTGCTTGCCGTAAGTACTGTATCCATGACAATTTTAATACTGCTGTTTTTTTGGTGAATAAATGAAACAATTTTTTCCAAAACACGTACATCTTCCACTATCCCTGTTTTTACAGCTTTTACCGGGTAGTATAACAGCATTGTATCCAGTGATTGCAGTATATCCTCTTCCCGTTCCCATCTGACCGAAATAAACCGGTTTTCTGTTTGTAGGGTTTGTGCCGTACAAATACCTAAACCATACACTTTATGCTGTTCAAATGTCTTACTGTCGGCCAGCAGTCCGGCTCCGCCGCAAGGGTCAAAACCCGCAATACTCAATACTATCGGCCTGCCTGCTTCCATGCTGTTTGCAATGCTTTAAACTGTTCGATACTTTTATCCGGGTTTTGCCATATTGTACCCAAAACCGCAATGCTCCTGAAGTTCATCTGCACCGCTTTTTGCATATTCCCGGCATGTATACCACCAATGGCTATTACTTCAGGATGATTTGCCAAAACAGGAAATACAAAACCGTCCGGTAAGATTGCATGATATCCCTGTTTGGATATACTGTTGAATACAGGGCCAAAAAAAGTATAAGCAAAACAGGGGGATATGTTTTTATATTCATCTGCCTTATGAACAGAGGTAGACAAATGATAACCGGCACTTTCGAGTTGTATGACTGTTTGCTCATCCGTGGTTGTCCTTGCCATCTCCGTAAAATGCAACCTTTTTATTGCATACCGTTTTGTCAGTTGATGGTGTTGGTGCAGGGCTATCCGGGTATGATATTCAGGTTGTATTCTTTCCATCAGTTGATTTATTTCAGTAACAGCAATACCAGGTTTCCGCAAATGGAATACTTCCAGTCCTTCATCGAATAAGGCATTGATAATTTCAGCCTCACCGGGTACAGAGGTTGGATTGGATACCACAAATAACATCCTATTGATAGATTTCTTTACCCTTTTCAATAAATTCATCTGATTTTTCCTGCATGCCCTTTTAGGCAA
>CAYHTC010000192.1:0-5294 GCA_964359445.1 uncultured Sediminibacterium sp.
GTAAATTATCGCTGGAAACTTTCACCCGATCTGCTTACTCAGCGCCGGCAGCCATATCAAAAAAATAAAATGGTTTCGCTGATTGTTTCTGTAACAGATATCATTGCTTTTCAAAAAAAATATACATCCTCTGATGATATCACAATCACTGCAAGCGATCCTGCAACAGGAGCATTAATGGTGATGGTACCCGCAAACTGGATAGAATCAGCCGCTCTACACGACCCCCTCATTCGCTTTATAGCCTATACAAGGTTACCCTTTACTGAAAGAGAACTTACTGGTTTTGATCTCTCTGCCAACAGGGTAAACATGGCACACCGAAACTGGCCGGCAGTGAATGGCCGCGGACTAACCGTTTCTATCAAGGAAAATAAAATGGATACCGCGGATATTGATTTCAGGGGCCGCTATCTTTTCTCTCCTGCTGCCTCATCAACTATACAAACACATGCAACTACCATGGCCACTATTGCCATAGGTGGAGGCAATACGTATTATACAGGCCAGGGTGTGGCATGGGGAGCTTCCCTGAGTTCTGCTGATTTTTCCACTCTCTTACCTGATAATATTCAGGAACTCAAACAACGAAAAGTATCCGTGCAGAACCATTCCTATGGAGTGGGTATTGAAAACTATTACGGAGCCGATGCCGCGGCTTATGATGCACAACTGTTACAGAATCCAACACTGATACATGTTTTCTCTGCCGGTAATTCGGGAAGCCAGACGGGCAATTCCGGTTATTATGCAGGCGTTACCGGTTTTGCCAATCTCACCGGCAGTTTTAAAATGGCTAAGAATATTCTCACAGTAGGTGCCATTGATTCTTTTGGTGTGATGGCTCCGCTCAGTTCACACGGTCCTGCCTGCGATGGCCGGGTAAAACCAGAACTGGTTGCCTTTGGTGAGGATGGCAGCTCAGGATCCGCTGCCATTGTTTCGGGTATTGCCCTATTGGTTCAGGATGCCTGGCAACAAAAGAATGGGAGCCTGCCAACCTCCGCTGTTACCAGATCCGTTTTGCTGAACAGCGCCGACGATATTGGCGCTTTGGGTATTGATTTTTTATCAGGATATGGCAGCGTTAATGCATGGAGAGCCCTGCAAACTGTGGCACAAAACCAGGTAATACAGGGACAGGTAGCTAATGGGCAAATCAGTACACATACTATTAGTCTCCCAACAAATGCAAGAAACCTGAAACTCACGCTTTGCTGGATCGACCCTCCTGCTCAGGTGAATAGTTTTAAGACACTTGTAAATGACCTTGACCTTATAGTAGATCATCCGGTAACCACACAACAATGGCTGCCCTGGGTATTGAACAGTAATCCGGTGGCAGACTCATTGCGGCTATTACCCGTTCGCAAAAGAGATAGTCTCAATAATGCAGAGCAGGTAACGATTGAGAATCCCCCGCCCGGTAACTATCAAATATTGGTGAAAGGTTTTGCTGTTACAACAGCAGAACAAGCTTATGCCCTTACCTGGCAGTATGATACACTGGAACATTTTACATTCACTTATCCTGTAAAGGGCGATAATATTTTTCCAGGACAAAACCATACTATCCGTTGGGAAAGCACACTGCCGGGTACAGGAATCCTGCAACACCGCCTCAATAACGGAATTTGGGAGAAGGCAGCCGACAATATTGACCTGTCAAAAAGATATTATCAATGGCAGGCGCCGGATAAACCAGGGGGCCTGCAACTACGGATGCTGGCCGGAACAAAAGAATGGCGTACAGATACGGTTAGTCTTTCCCCCAACCTGTTAATCAGGACTGGGTTTAATTGTATCGATTCCTTTCTGGTATACTGGCAGCGGGCCGCTGTAGACAGTTACCGTGTTTACAGGCTTGGGCCGCAATACCTGGAACCCCTTACAACATTAACTGATACAGCACTGATACAGTTAAAACAGAATAATCCGTATCAATATTTTACCGTGGCTCCAGTGTTGCTTTTCAATACGGAAGGGGTACGCTCTCATACTTTTAATTATACACAACAGCAGGTAGCCTGCTACATCAATGGATTCATTGCCGACCCCTCGGGTACAAACGCTGCAAAACTTTCTCTTCAGTTGGGAACTATTTACCAGCTATCAAAAATTGTATTTGAAAAATTAACGGCAAATGGCTTTGTGGCAATACGCACGATCACACCGGTTCTCACAAAAGAGTATACCATTACAGAAGCCGCAAACAATGGACTAAATATTTACCGTGCAAAGATTGAATTACTGAATGGACAGGTTTATTATTCTGGTCAGGAGAATGTGTTACAATTTGCTGCGCAACCTTATTATGTATTTCCCAACCCGGTTCGCCAGGGCTCTGTACTGCACCTGCTGGCAGATGATATAGAGAATACCCGGTTCCTCCTGTACGATCTGCAAGGACGCAAACTGGCAGGATATACCATAAATGGTTTCTACAATGAAATCAGGTTACCGTTATTACAAAAAGGCACTTATTACTACACAATTATAAAAGCGGGTATCAGGCAGGTGAGTCAACCATTGCTGGTACTTTGAATACATATTTTCAGATTCAACATTCACTACCACTTCGGTTAGGCGGCCCTATTTATTCAATATTAAAAAATCTACACAAGTTCCCTGAACAATTCCAGTAACCTGCGCTGATTTTCAGCCCGTCTAAGATTATGATCCGGGTAGCGGCATCCATAATATACATCGTTATTCAAATGATCTGTCAAAAACCGGAGCGCTTGCATATATATCAGCATCTCACCGGCAAAAAAGAAATGATCTTTTTCAAAACTACTCAGCGTATCACCCATGGTAGTCAGGTAACCTTTTTGAATGGCTTCCATAAAATCACTTCTGATAATGATCCTGTTCAGATCCGTTTCTTCCTCCGAAACCGGGCAAATATAAGTCCTAAACATATCACCCACATCACTTAGAAAATAGCCCGGCATCACAGTATCCAGATCAATTACACAAATACCTTTTTGCGCATCATCAAATAAAATATTACTGATTTTGGTATCATGGTGTGTAACCCTTTTATGGGCATCAGGATGCTGTATAAATGCTTCATACCGTTTTACAATTCCTTCCCGCGATTGCAGGTACCTGATGGCTTCCGCCGATGCTTTGATCCGATCTGGATTTCCTTTCACTAATGACTTCTCAAACTGATGATAGCGTAAACTGAGATTATGAAAGTCGGGTAAGCTGATATATAACCGCCGCGCGTCAAATTCTTTTAAAATGGAAGTAAACAGCCCAAACTGGTTGGCTGCTTCAAAAGCCTGTTCCGGCGTTTCAACCACATCAATTGTATGCGAACCTTTCACCCAATCAAACACACGATAATACCGGTTATTGATAAGAACCATCGTTCTCCCATCCATCGTTTTCACCGGCGCCGTAAAAAGATAACCTGGCGCGTGCACAGGAAGATAGCTGGCCAGCATACCGAAGTTGGCATCAATCTGTTCCGGGTTTTTAAAGACCTTTGTATTGATCCGCTGACATATATAAGTTTGTCCGTCAGCCTCCACCTTACTGGTATGATTGATCAGGCCCGAAGCCACGGGCAGAAAAACAGCTTTTTTCCAGCCATAATTTTCAGCCAGTTGATATTGTACGGGAGCATTCATGATTGCCTTGCAATGTATCTAATTCATTTTGATAAATTACGAACCGCTTCACCTCTATTGGTAACTTTATTTATTTTACTTTCAACCTGAATTTCTATCCAATTAAAAACTGTATTGATATGCTGCACAGAAGACGTTTTTTGCAATTGGGTTCATTAGGGCTCGGCACTTTTTCTTTTGCCGGTTTTACTGCCGGTAAAGCCGCCGTCAGAAAACCCATTGTTATCTCAACCTGGGATGCAGGTATTGAAGCCAATAAAGCCGCATGGAAAGTGTTGCGTTCAGGAGGCCGTGCACTGGATGCTGTTGAACAGGGCGTGATGGTTACAGAAGCATCCCGGAACTGTTGCGTGGGGCTGGGTGCCAACCCCGACCGTGATGGCTATGTAACACTGGATTCCTGCATCATGGATGAAAAGGCCAACTGTGGCAGTGTAGCTTTCCTGGAACGCATCAAACACCCGGTATCAGTGGCCCGCAGGGTTATGGAAAAAACACCGCATGTAATGCTGGTAGGTAGCGGCGCGCAACAATTTGCTATTGAAGAAGGGTTTCCTCTCGAATCCTCCAAGCTATCTGAAGAAGCTGAACGCGATTATCAAAACTGGTTAAAAAAAAGCGAATACAAACCGGTGATCAACATAGAAAATACCAGGAAGCAAACCGCTTTTGCTCCCATAAAATATGATAATGGCGAATGGAACCACGATACCATTGGCATGGTAGCCATGGATGCCGCGGGTAACCTCAGTGGCAGTTGCACTACCAGTGGTATGGGCTTTAAAATGCGCGGCAGGTTAGGCGACTCTCCTATCATTGGCGCCGGTTTATTTGTGGATAATGAAGTAGGGGCCGCTACCGCAACCGGTCAGGGTGAAGATGTGATCCGTATCTGCGGCTCTCACCTGGTGGTAGAATTAATGCGCCAGGGCTTATCACCTGAAGCTGCCTGTAAAAAAGCAGTGGAACGCATTATTAAAATAAAAGGAGATACAGCAAAAGGGATACAGGTAGGATTTATTGCTATTAATAAACAAGGCGAATATGGTGGCTACTGTATCCAGAAAGGTTTCAACTTTGCGGTATGTTATGCAGATGATAAGAATTTTATGGTGGAAGGGAGGTTTGTGTTGTAGGAGTTAGGAGTTTGATGACGGATAATGGGGATGAAAATTGTTTTGATTTTTAGAATTAAAATATGTCAGTGAATTTAGAGATTGCAGTGTTTACGATTGAGTCGGCTTTGTTGGCTGCTTCGGCGGGGGCCGATAGACTGGAGCTATGTGAGAATCCGGCTGAAGGGGGTACTACCCCATCGTATGGTACTATGAAAATAGTCAGGGAACGTATTTCAATTCCGGTGTTTCCCATTATCCGGCCAAGGGGAGGTGATTTCTTTTTTTCGGAAGATGCATTTGAGGTAATGAAAAAAGATATCAGCCTTTGTAAAGAATTACAATTTGAGGGCGTGGTCACCGGATCATTACTCCGCAACGGAACTATTGATACGGAACATACCAAACAGTTGGTTGAACTGGCCTATCCGATGGAAGTAAGCTTTCACCGCGCATTCGACAGGGCCATAGAACCCTTGCAGGCATTGGATGATGTCATTGCCTGCGGTTGTACCCGGCTACTCACCAGCGGGCAGGT
>CAYHTC010000193.1:0-5245 GCA_964359445.1 uncultured Sediminibacterium sp.
CGGACGTTATTTATAACCTCAACATCGATAGTAATGGCCGCTATGTATGCAGTGTACCATGGGGCAGAAGGACTAAAAAATATTGCCGGCCGCATACACCTGCTGGCAAAATCCGTGGCAGAAGGTCTGGGAAAAATAGGAATTTCACAATCTAATACTTACTATTTCGACACTTTAAAAATTACCGGTATTGATGCGGTTGCTCTAAAAACGATGGCAGAGAAATACCATACCAATTTCCGTTATTTTGAAGATGGAACGATCGGTATCAGCATCGATGAAACAACTGGCGTTGAAGATGCCAACACCATTCTGAAAATCTTTGAATCCTTCACTGAAAAAAGTACAGGGCACCAACTCAGCAGTTCAAATCTGTCAACTGTCAACTACCAACTGCCATCTACACTCCAACGTACCTCCCCGTTCTTAACGCATCCCGTTTTCAATATCCATCACAGTGAAAGCCAGATGATGCGATACATCAAACAACTGGAAAATAAAGATCTGTCGTTGAATACCAGCATGATCAGTTTGGGAAGTTGTACCATGAAACTGAATGCCGCTACTGAAATGATACCGGTAAGCTGGCCCGGGTTTGGCGGATTACATCCTTTTGTACCGTCTAATCAAACAGAAGGCTATCAACAGATTATTGATGAGTTGAACAGTTATCTCTGCCAGATCACCGGCTTTACGGCCTGCAGCCTGCAGCCCAACAGTGGCGCGCAGGGAGAATATGCAGGTTTATTAACCATACGTGGTTACCATGCTGCCAGAAAAGATGCGCACAGAAATGTAGTATTGATACCCATCAGTGCACATGGCACCAACCCTGCCAGTGCAGTAATGGCAGGCTTTAAAGTAGTAGTAGTAAAATGTGATGAGGCCGGCAATATTGATGTTGCCGATATGAAAGCAAAAGCAGAACAATACAAAGATACGTTGGGGGCTTTAATGGTTACCTATCCTTCTACCCACGGTGTGTTTGAAGAAACCATTAAAGATATTTGTCAGACCATACACGATAATGGCGGAATGGTATACATGGATGGAGCCAATATGAATGCACAGGTAGGCTTAACCAGTCCGGGTATGATTGGAGCCGATGTTTGTCACCTCAATCTTCATAAAACATTTGCCATTCCACACGGCGGTGGTGGTCCGGGCATGGGACCAATATGTGTGAATGATAAGTTGGCTCCTTACCTACCAGGACATCCGTCATTCAAGAATCAAGAATCTCCGGAATTAAATTCTCACGACTCACGTCTCACGGCTCACGGCTCCGTAAGCGCCGCTCCTTATGGTTCTGCCAGTATTTTACTGATCAGCTACGGATATATCAAAATGCTGGGAGCCAATGGCCTGCGCATGTCTACAGAATATGCGATATTAAATGCCAATTACATGAAAGCCAGACTGGAAAAATATTATAAGATTCTGTATACAGGCGCTAATGGTACCTGTGCACATGAGTTCATTGTTGATCTTCGTCCATTCAAACAAAGTGCAGGCATAGAAGCTGAAGATTTAGCCAAACGTTTAATTGATTATGGATTCCATGCACCTACCATGAGCTTCCCCGTTGCCGGAACTTTTATGATCGAGCCTACAGAAAGTGAAGACAAAGGGGAACTTGACCGTTTCTGCGATGCACTCATAGCCATTTATGAAGAGATCAAAGCCATTGAGAATGGTAAATTGGATAAAACGGATAACCCACTCAAAAATGCGCCGCATACGCAAGCGGTTATTTGTGCCGATGAATGGAAGCATGCCTATTCAAGAAAAGAAGCTGCCTTCCCATTATATTATGTTACGCAAAATAAATTCTGGCCAGGCGTAGCAAGAATCAATAATACATATGGCGACAGAAATTTGATTTGTACCTGTGAGCCGGTGGATGCTTATGTAGCCAATTAATAATTGATATGGAAGTGTGTGTACTTCTTCATTCAATATTTTTTCAGACAGGCTATATTCACCGCGTTCTCTTATAAGCCGGTGCCCCCAACTGCCGTACCTGGTTTTCCAGTAATGCAATAATTTTATCCTTATCGGTAATGGTTGCTTCCAGTTTCGCTATCTGTTTGTTGAGCAGGCTGATGACTTCGTCTTTGGATGTGAAATAAATTTGCTGTTCCTCCTGCAGTTCAATTGTCGTTTCATCTTTTTGTTTGGGCGGCGAGAGTAACATGGAACCTTTGCCTGTAACCAACCAGATCAAACTCAGTTCTGTATAATTTTCCTTAATACGCTCCAGAATGTCAGAACCTACCGCCCCCTTCCCTTTTAGTTGCTTGCCAAGGTAACCGTTGGATACCTCACAAACATGTTCAAAAGAATAGGCTGTAATATTACTATAGGATAGATACGCCTGTAGCCTGTCGATTAGTCTCATTAGGTATAAATACGTTAGAAAAAAGGGTATTATTTTGTTCAAAAATAATAGATTAAATGGTAATATTGTAAAATCATAAGCTTTTACGAAATAAGTGTTTTCCCATAAACCATAGTATGCGGTTTATACCTGAATTTGTCTATTTTTTAAACGGAGCTATCTGCGTAATAAAGGCAAATTAATAGCTGATCCAATCATCGTAAGGCACCTGTGCTCCAGTTAAAAAATAATCATATGCCCTTACATGAAGAGCACTGCTCAAAACCCTATTGTCAGCTTACTAATGAAGAGTTGGCCAATCCGTATTTAGTTATAGAAGAATTATTTGATTTTGCCCACCTTCCCGATGTTCGGGAATTGTTATGGGAATGGTTAAAAGCAACTGTTACAAGCAGCTACCACAGAACACTCAGTGCAAATGAACAGGAAACGATTATCACACTGTTTGAAAAACTGGCTAAACTGGTTGAAGCAGCGCATAGGCTGCATGAGACCAATCAGAATGCGGCAAGAAAGAAAACGAATTTGCACAAGAGGAAAAAAAGAAAATAAAATTATTTGGTGGAAGTAAACAAAATATCAGTCTTCTTCCACCATTTCTTTTTCTACGGAAAGAAAATCCATGAAACTCTGTTTGGTCCATGATTTTTTTTCATCAATCCAAATACAAACATGATCATTCACTTTTGTTAGCAATTGCCATGCCTGTAAAGAAAGGTGAGCATCTTTCGGCGATTTTTTCAGTAATACATCCTCACCTAATTTGGCAATAATTTTTCCGTTTTTTTTCCGGAAAGTAGCGTTGAAAAACTTACCTACGGGTGCAGGCTGTTTCCCAAAAACGCAGTTGCCCAGTAATAATCCTATCACCACTTGCTGGCTGATATCAAGAATCATGTTCTGATATAGAAAAGCAACCGTATTCCCTGATTTGTCAATGATGGAAGTCATGCAAGCATTAAATATTGGTGCAATATAACATAATAGGAGTATTTGTTTAGCCAGAAAAGAAGAAGTTAATATAAAAATAATTTAGCCCTTAAACTCAATAGCAACTCTATCAGCCAAAGCTTATCTTTGTAAAAAAATATACACAAATGGGGGTAGCAGATCAACTGGCATAACTGAAAGCGGAAAAAGCCGCCGCTAACCTGCCATCTCACTCAATTCCAGCCACCGTAGCTCCTTCTCACCCAATAACCGGTCAATAATAATTATCCGCTCACTCATTTTTTGCAATTCATTGAAAGGCATATTTCCTGTTCCCATTTTCTCTGCAATGGATTTCTTTTCAGTTTCCAGCTCCGGCATTTCCTTTTCTAATATTTCGAATTCACGTTTCTCCTTAAAACTCATTTTCTTCTTTGTAACCAGTGTTGATGCATCCTTACTCACAACAACAGATTCCGTTGTTTCTCCTTTACTTTTCCTGTCTTCCAGCATATCCCATTTATTTTCCTTCTTCTCATTTTCTTTCAGCCAGATACGGTACTGCGTATAGTTACCAGGAAAATCCTTAACAATACCATCCCCTTCAAATACAAATAAATGATCTACCAGTCTATCCATAAAATAACGGTCGTGACTAACAATCAATACGCATCCCTGGTATTCACTGAGAAAATTTTCCAATACACTCAGGGTAGGTAAATCAAGGTCGTTGGTAGGTTCATCCAGAATTAGAAAATTAGGATTCGTGAATAACACGGTTAATAACTGTAACCTTTTTTTCTCACCTCCGCTTAAAGAGTTGAGATACGTATATTGTTTATCGGGTGTAAACAAAAACAACTCCAGGAATTGCGCGGCACTAAGACTTCCACCACCTGCTAACGGAAAATTTTCGGCAAATGTTTTTACAAATTCAATCACCCGCATATTCTCTTTGATCACCAGGCCCTGTTGCGAAAAATTGCCGAATACCACCGTATCACCAATATTAATTTTACCACTATCGGCTGGTTCTATCCGCTGAAGCATGTTTAAGAATGTACTCTTACCTACCCCATTCTTACCAATAATTCCAATTCTTTCTCCCTTGCTGAAATTATAATCAAACCCCTTTAAAACCGGAAGGTCACCATAACTTTTATACACTTTTTTCATCTCCACTATCTTACCACCCAGGCGGCTCATCTTCATTTGCAACTGCAACTGAACATCTTCAATTTTTTGCCTGGCCCTGGCCTCAACTTCATAAAAATTGTCCTGCCGGCTTTTACTTTTTGTTGTTCTTGCCTTGGGCTGCTTCCGCATCCATTCCAGTTCTTTCCGGTATTCGTTCTTGGCTTTGTCTATACTGGCCAGTTCACTTTCTATCCGGGCCGCCTTTTTCTCAATATAATTTTCATAGTCGCCACGATATACATACATATTCTCTCTTTCCAGTTCCCAAATCTCTTCACTAACTGCATCCAGGAAATAACGGTCGTGTGTTACCAATAACAGCGTTACGTTTTCCTGGTTCAGGTAATTCTCCAGCCACTCAATCATTTCTACATCGAGGTGATTGGTGGGTTCATCCATCATCAATAAAGTATGCTTGTGGTCAAACCCAATATCAATAAGGGTTTTGGCTAATGCAACCCGCTTACGTTGTCCTCCGCTCAAATCACTTACAGCCTGCGTCAAATGGTGCACATTCAGTTTGGTTAGAATCTGTTTCACTTTTACTTCAAAATCCCATGCATTCAGGTCGTCCATTTTCCCAAATAACTCAACCAATGCTTCCCCATCCCCACTTTCGCCGGCCAATTCATATTCACGGATCACATTCATCACAGGATGATTGGTATGGAAAATATTCTCCAATACGGTTTTGCGTTCATCAAATTTGGGGTCCTG
>CAYHTC010000194.1:0-5192 GCA_964359445.1 uncultured Sediminibacterium sp.
AACGCTTATTCCGCCACTACTTCAAAATCAATTTCTATGGTATTACCGTTACCAAAATCAATAGAAGCTTTGTGTATACCCAATTCTTTCACTTCTTCAACAATAGAGATACGCTTGCGGTCGATTTCGTAACCTTTCTGGTCGCGGATCGCACGGGTAAGCTGTAAAGAAGTAATGCTGCCGAAGATCTTTCCGCTGGTACCGGTTTTAGCGCCGATGGTAACAGGTGAAGATTTTAATACTTCAATAACTTTATTAAGTTCAGCAAGCATGGCCGCTTCTTTCCTGGTCTTAACTTTCAGGCGTTCTTCCTGTTGTTTCAGATTTGAAGGATTCGCCTCTATTGCAAATTTGCGCGGTATCAGGTAGTTACGCGCATAACCATTCTTTACGGTTACCAGTTCATTGCGGCCACCCAGGTTATCTACGTCTTGAATTAAAATGACTTGCATGTTTTAATGTTTAGTCCCAAGAGCCCAGTCATTGTTTTCAGCGACTGTCTCCCGCGCCGGGCGGGATTAGGGAAGGTTACTAATACTATTTCAATAGATCGGTTACGTATGGTAATAAAGCCATTTGACGTGCTTTCTTAACTGCGTCCTGTACTTTACGCTGGTATTTCAGAGAGTTACCTGATAAACGGCGTGGTAATAATTTACCCTGCTCGTTGATGAATTTCTTCAGGAAATCAATGTCTTTATAATCAACATATTTAATGCCGTATTTTTTGAAGCGGCAGAATTTTTTCCGGGGCTTCTCCTGTTTAATGGCCGTCAGGTATTTGATTTCATTCTTTGCCATGATTAAGCTTCGATTTTATCCTGCATTGCAAATCCGCCATTTCTTTTAACATGGTTGTACTCGACGGCGTATTTATCGAGACGGGTAATCATGTGGCGCATTACCTGCTCATCGCGCAACAACTGGATCTTCAGCTTTTCATTAAGTGTGGCAGGACCGGTAAATTCAAACACCCAGTAAATACCGGTTGTCTTTTTCTGGATAGGGTAGGTAAGTGATTTTAATCCCCATGGGTTACTGTGTATGGTAGCGCCACCTAATTCTGCAACCAGGTCGGCATACTTTTTCTGAGAAGCTTTAAAGTCTTCTTCTGACAGTACCGGAGTAAAAATCACCATCAATTCGTAATTGTTCATTACCTGAATTTTTAGGTTTTAAATTTGGTTTCTCCCAATGGACCACGCTGTAGGCGGGAATCTGCCAAAACAGATTTGGGGCTGCAAAGGTAAGGGGAAAGAAGTTAGAAGTTTGGAGTTTGGAGTTAGAAGTTGGCTTTTTTTTGGGGGAAAAGCATTTTTTTAGGTTAAAACAGTAATCATTTTAGTTTTTTTAATAATACGATATAGGTGGGGAAGTGGTCGCTGTAGCCGCCACGGTAGGTATTACCATCCCAGGTACGCATGGGGTATCCTTTGTATCTGCCGGCGTTCTCTCTCATGAAACCCCGGTTAAAAATGCCCTGTTGATGGTAGAACAAGCCCTCCTGTTGCCTGTTTAGCCAGGCATGGGAGAGTATGATCTGATCGAATAATCCCCAACTGTCCCGGTTAGCCAGTGTACCAATGCCGGATGCATATAATTCTGCCCATGGGTTAAACAGCTCCCCGGACCGGGTGTCCGTTATTTTTTCTTTGGCTTTAAGAACCCCGGTAATACTCGGGCTGTCGGGATCATCATTCAGGTCGCCCATGATAATGATTTTGGCATGGGGTTCCTTTTTCAAAACATCCGTTACATGCTTTATGCAAACAATTGCGGCCGCTTCTCTTGCCGGAGAACTTCTTACTTCTCCACCCCTCCGGCTGGGCCAGTGATTAACATATATATGAACCTCTTCCCCCGCAAGCATTCCTTTCACATAAAGAATATCTCTTGTAAAATAGGCTTCCTTGCTATTCCCCGGAAGCTGAACAAATAATGTTTCCGCTTTTTCAGGAATAAAGAATTTGGGATGATATAAAAGCGCTACATCAATGCCACGGACATCTTTTGAATCAAAATGAACCTGTTGATACTTCCGGTGTGTAAGTAAAGGATGATGTACCAGATCATTCAACACGGTATCATTTTCTATTTCCGCAACACCCAGCAGGGCAGGTCCCGCAGGGGATATGTCTTTTCCGAGTACACTGATAACAGATGCCAGTTTGTTCAGTTTGTCCATATAGATATCGCTGGTGTAACGCTTGCTTCCCAGGGGTGTAAAATCCTCATCATTCACTAAAGGGTTATTAATAGTGTCGAACAGGTTTTCCAGGTTATAAAAAGCCACTATGCACACTTTATAATTTTTCTCCTGTGCATCTGCGAAGTGCAAGGAAAGCAATTGGAAAAAAAAGAGTAATAAAAATTTCATAACGATTGTCATTCGACTGTTTTTATTAAAGAGATAACAGTCAAACTTACCGTGATAAAAATTCATTTTATAGGGTATTTTCCGCAAAAATTAGCCGGACTATTGTTTTGCAAGAAGCAGGCATTATTTTTATACCCTGTTTGTTGCGCTTCTCTGTTTTCTTCCCCTGAACATTTATTGATCAAAACTTATTGTTATGCTGAAACTATGCTGGCTATGGGCTTTGTTATGCGTGTTGCCGGATGCCGTAGCACAAACAAAGCCAGTAAAAAAAATACAAAAAAACAAGTTTACAGACAGCACTATGGCCGCGCAGTTGGCTGAAGATATGGTGTACGATCTTCCGGTGATTGCTGTGAGTGATCAGGAGCGAACTGATCATTCGGTATCCTTTATACCTTCCCCGCTTTTTTCGAATCGTGATATAGTGGTGGGTATGGCTGCCTTTCATTTCAACACCGTTCGATTTCGTTTGCGTGGATATGATGCCGCGTTTTCCGAAACAAAGATCAATGGCATATCGATGAATAATCCTGATGATGGTGTTACCCAATGGAATGTATGGAGCGGATTAAACGATGTTACCCGCAATACACAAAGCTGGCTGGGTTTACGAAACAGTGAGCTGAGTTTTGGTAATATCGGAAATACGACTGCTATTGATATGCGTGCTTCGAAACAATGGGTACAACACCAATTCAGTTATGCTTTTTCTAACAGAAGTTTTACGCACCGATGGATGTATACCGGCAGCAGGGGAATGAATACAAAAGGTTGGGCATATAGTTTTTCGGCAAGTTGGCGCTCCGCTAAAAATGGATATATGCCAGGCACCGGTTATAGTGGCGGCAGTTATTTTTTGGGAGCAGATAAACGAATCAATACGCATCATTTACTGTCCCTGATCATTTTTGGTTCATCGTCGGTCAGTGGCAGGCAGGGAGCCATCCTGCAAGAATCGGCTTCATTGGCCAAGACCCATTTTTATAATCCGTATTGGGGCCATCAGTCGGGCAAAATAAGAAATGCAAATATTGCCGGTACTCACCTTCCTGTGATGATCATCACTCATGATTACCGGATTAATAATCACAGTTCATGGATAACGTCTTTGGGAGGCATCTCCGGTAAAAAAAACAATACTGCATTGGACTGGTATAATGCCCCCGACCCGAGGCCCGATTATTACAGGTATTTACCCAGTTATCAAACAGATTCATTGGTGCAAATGCAGGTGGCTGAAGCACTCAGCAATGATGAACGTTTGAGGCAGATCAATTGGGATCATTTATATGAGGTAAACAGAAACAGCCTGGAAACTACGATGGACGCGGATGGTGTGAGAGGAAATTCGTTTAAGGGTTTGCGTTCGCATTACCTGCTGACCGAGCGGGTTACCGGTATCAAACGGATAGAACTGACCACTGTTTTCAATACAAGGTTGAACCCTGTTTTCTCATTTGCCTGCGGGGCCGGTTTGCAATTGCAACAGAGTCGGTTTTTCAAAAAAATAAACGACCTGCTGGGGGGCGACTATTTTCTTGACCGTAACCAGTTTGCAGAAAGGGATTTCCCCAATAATGAAAGTGTTATTCAAAATGATCTTAACAGACCCAACAGAATATTGTTTACCGGCGATGTGTATGGCTATCATTATTCGGTGAACACACAACGGGCCAACGGTTGGTTACAGGTAACCGGTTCCGGCAAACGGGCCGATTATTTCGCGGCTATAGCACTGCACTATACTTACTATCAGCGGGATGGGTATATGCGTAATGGGTTATTCCCTGATCAGTCATTTGGCAGATCACGCCCGAACGAGTTTACCAACTATGCGTGTAAAGCCGGTATTACGTATAAGATTAATGGCCGGAAATATGTGTACCTCCATGGTACAGTACTTACCAAAGCGCCATTGTTTGATGATGTATTTATTTCTCCCGGAACAAGGGATACTGAACAGGAAACCATCGTGAACAAAAAAATACTTTCCATGGAATCGGGATATGTTTGGAACACTCCTTCGGTTAAACTCAGGCTCAGTGGCTATTATACCCTCTTTTCAGATGGTATGAATATTATGACTTTTTATCATGACGGGTATCGGAATTTAGTGAATTATGCTTTATTCGGAATTCGGAAACTGCATGTTGGAATTGAGCTGGGTATGGAGTTAAAAATGTCTGCACAGCTCAGTATTGAAACGGTTGCCTCTATAGGGCGTTTTTATGATAACAGCCGGCAACAGGTTACCGTTACTGCAGATAATGATGCCCGGGTATTGGAGAGAAACCTGATTTATTCGCGGAATTTCAGGGTAGGCGGTACGCCCCAGGAAGCGTATGGATTGGGTATCCGTTATCAGCCATCCGGATTTATATACTGCAACCTGACTGCAAACTATTTTAGACAACAATGGCTTGAGTACAATCCTCTGCGCAGAACCTATAGCGCTTTGGAAAATATCGTTGCCGGCAGCGATCAATGGAACCGGATGATCAAACAAACAATGCTCCCTGTTCAATCTACGATAGACTTTTTTGCGGGAGCTTCTGTACGGACCAGGTTCTTTGGGTTAAAAAATAAAAAGACCCTGCTATTCAATATCAGCATCAATAATCTACTTGATAACCGGCACATCATTTCCGGTGGATATGAACAATTAAGGTTTGATGCTGAATCAAAAAATCCCGACAGATTTCCACCTAAATATTTTTATGCCATGGGAATAAATTTTTCAGCTAACCTAACCATTCGATTATGATTTTTTGTAACCTGCCAGGTAATTATTGTAAAAGCCCGGTAATCCATT
>CAYHTC010000195.1:0-5168 GCA_964359445.1 uncultured Sediminibacterium sp.
CTGCAGCAATACAGTCTACTGGCCCTGGAAAAGCAAGGCAATAAAAAAAATAACCAACCAGTAGCCGGCCCGGCAACCCAACCTTCAAAAGATCCTAAATAGATTTTTAATTAATTTACCCGTTGAAATATAATCTCAACCCACATGTCAGTTATCAAAGTTCACGACAAAACATTTATCCCATATTTATCCGAAGCCATTATACTTGAAAAAGTAAAAGAACTGGCGGTACGGCTCGATGCGGATTATGCGGGTAAGAGGCCACTCTTCATTGCAATACTCAATGGCTCCTTCATGTTTTCGGCAGATCTTTTCAAATATCTTTCCATTGAAGCAGAAATCTGTTTTATCAAACTGGCTTCATACAAAGGCACCAAATCAAGCGGGCATGTGATCACTGCTATCGGACTGGATACAGACATTACCAACAGGCATATAGTAATACTGGAAGACATTATTGATACAGGTAAAACCATGAATGAGTTTTTACCGCAACTGCGCAACCAGCAACCTGCTTCACTGAAAGTGGCCGTTCTGTTACACAAACCTGATGCCACTGTTTTCCCGGTAAACATCGACTATTGCTGTTTCTCTATCCCTAATAAATTTGTATTAGGATATGGCCTGGATTATGATGGCCTGGGAAGAAATATCCGCGAATTATACCGCTTAGACGAAGCTGGAGAATCCTAAATTTCTACTAATAACCTGGCGCCCGTTCTATTTTACCGCCATTCTTTGGTATATTGACAGAAATCCCTGCTGACAAATGAAAAAAGTCATTTGGGTTCTGCTTTTATTTTCTATTTCACATAATGCTTACAGCCAGTATTACCTGCGCGGTGAGATAAAGGATAACAGGGGTCATTTACTGGAAGGTGTTAAGATCAACCTATCTTCACAGGGCAGCCTGCCTTATTACAGTGGCAGAGGGGGGGCATTCGGCATTTCGGTTTCACATATCACTGATACGATCTTACTGCAACTGGATGGATTCGAAACGATTCGCGCTAAAGTTGATGCAAGGAAGTTCCAGCAGTTAGTAATGAAAATGTTACCATCCACCGAACGACTGTATACGGGCAAATTAGTATCAGCTACCACTAACCTGAAAAGGCTCTCACCCAATACACTTTCAGGATTGGGTGAGAGTTACAGTAGCCTGGTAGAAAATAATTTTATTGATGCGGATCAGTACCCCGAAACAGGCTTTGCCCTGAATGTAGATAAAGCATCTTACAGCAATATCAGGCGTTTCCTCAATAATGGCATGCTGGTTCCTAAAGACGCTGTTCGCATTGAAGAAATGCTCAACTATTTTAATCTTACACATCAGGGAACACCCTCATCCGTTACCCATTTCAATTGTATCACAAAGCTCACGGATTGCCCATGGGATCCGCAGCGGCAACTATTGTTCCTGAACATCCATGCGCCTAAACTAAACCTCGATAGTATTCCACCTTCCAACCTGGTTTTTCTGATTGATATTTCAGGCTCGATGGACAAGCCCAACCGGTTACCCCTGCTGCAATCCGCTTTTAAACTATTAGCTGAGAACCTGAGAGAGAAAGATACCATTACAGTGGTTACTTATGGCGGTGGTGTGGAAATTGCATTGGCTCCAACCGGTGGCAATGATAAAAAGAAAATAAAAGATGCCATTGATTCATTGGTAGCCGGTGGTGACACACCCGGCGAAAATGCAATCAGGATTGCCTACGACCTTGCAAAAAAAACATTTATTCCCAAAGGAAATAATCGCGTAATACTGGCTACAGACGGCGATTTCAATATTGGCATCAGTTCGGAAAAAGAACTGGAAGACATGATCATCGCCTATAAACAGACGGGAATATTCCTTACCTGTATGGGTGTTGGAATGGGTAATTATAAAGACAGTAAACTGGAAAGCCTGTCTAAAAAAGGAAATGGCAATTTTGCTTATATAGATAATTTACAGGAAGCGCAGAAAGTATTGGTAACGGAATTTACGCAAACCATGTATGCCGTTGCCAATAATGCCTACCTGAAAATCAGCTTCAACCCCTCAATTATTAAGGAATATCGTTTGATTGGATTTGACAATAAAAAAAATGCGGTGACAGATAGCACCAATGAACCCGAAGGAGGTGAGGTAGGCAGTGGACATACCATAATGGCCGTCTTTGAAGTACAATCACAAAAAAATGATCCCGTCTTCATTCACCAACCTTTTGCTTCCATTAATATTCGATACAAGGTACTGCATACGGACAGCTCCAACCGGCAAACCTTCACAGTTGTATATGAACCGGAAGCAATAGCATCTGTTGACTCATCCTTTCGTTTTGCGGCATCCGTTGCTGTATTTGGTTCCGTTCTAAAACAATCGAAGTATTTGAAGAATTACCGGTTAGCGGATGTATACTTACTTGCGAAATCGGCAGTTGATCCAAATGATTTTCTTCAGAGAGAGTTTCTGGCATTGATAAAGAAAGCAATGGGCATATATAATCCGGTTAAAAGAAAACGAAAAATGATTAATTAAAAGCTTCCCTCACCCTGTCGAAAAAATTTTTGTCGCCTTTATTCGGGTTTGGTTTAAAATTTTCACTTTTACTCATTTTATCCAGTATTTCTTTTTCTTCAACACTAAGATGCTGAGGAGTCCATACATTAACCTGTATTAACTGGTCGCCCCTGGCATACCCCTGCACTTCCGGAAATCCCTTTCCTTTTAACCGGAATATTTTTCCGCTTTGCGTACCCGGTGGTATTTTAATCTTGGCCCTGCCATCAATCGTTGGCACTTCTACCTGTGTACCAAATGCAGCATCAGGAAATGAAATATGCAGATCAAACGCAACGTTCAGTCCATCCCTATGCAGTTCTTCATGCGCCTCTTCCTCTATCTGTATAATCAGATCGCCGGGTGTACCACCTCGTTCTCCCGCGTTGCCATTTCCACTCATGCTCAACTGCATCCCTTCCTGCACACCAGCCGGTATTTCAATGCTGATGGTTTCTTCACCATATACCCTGCCCTCACCTTTACAACCACTGCATTTAGCGGTTACCGTGGTACCTTCACCATTACAGGAAGGACAGGTAGTAACAGTTTGCATCTGACCTAAAAAAGTACTGGTAACTCTTCGTACCTGTCCGCTACCATTGCAGGTTCCGCAGGTTTGTAAACTATTTTTATCTTTTGCACCATTACCACCACAGGTAGTACATAATACATACTTCTTTACTTTTACATTCTTTACAACACCCCTGGCTATCTCTTCGTAGGTTAATTTGAGTTTGATACGCAGGTTACTGCCACGCTGACCTTTGGGTCTGCTATTTCCACCGCCACCTCTTCTGCCACCGCCACCAAAGAAATTGCCAAACATATCTTCTCCGAAAATATCTCCAAACTGACTGAAGATATCATCCATATTCATACCACCATGATGGCCCGCACCACCTGAAGTGCCCGGGCCAAATGCCTGGTGACCATACCGGTCATACTTGGCTTTCTTAGTATTGTCGCTTAATATTTCATAAGCTTCGGCTGCTTCTTTAAATTTTTCCTCAGCCCCTTTATCACCCGGGTTACGATCAGGGTGAAATTGCATAGCCGTTTTGCGATAAGCTTTTTTAATCTCATCGGCAGTTGCCGTTTTAGTAACCCCTAATATTTCATAAAAATCTCTCTTGTTAGCCATGTATTCTCCATTGTCGATGGACCATCGTCCATAGTTGTTTAAGATAACATCCGTTTTGGTTTTGTTCAGTTGGCAATCCTTATTTCCCTACCACTACTTTTGCGAAACGGATTAGTTTGTCATTCAGGTAATACCCTTTCACCACTTCATCCAGCACTTTACCTTTCAGTTTTCCCGTAGGAGCCGGTATCTCAGTGATGGCTTCATGTTTTTCTACATCAAAATCGGTGTGAATACTATCCAGGGCTTTCACGCCTTTTTGCTGAAGGGAGGTTCTGAGCTTATTAAAAACCAGTTGTATCCCTTCTTTCTGCAAAGCAATATCATCGCTGGTAGCTAACTGCTTTTCTGCACGGTCACAGTCATCCAGCACATCCAGCAAAGAAACAATCACATCTTTACCTGCTGTTTGTATCAGATCCAGCCTTTCTTTGGCCGTTCTGCGCCTGAAATTATCAAATTCAGCCATCAAACGGAGGTATTTATCCTTTTGTTCCTGCAGTTCGGCCTGTAATTTTTCTGTTTCAGACAATTCCGCTTCCGGTTCCTGTAAATCCGGGGTGCCGGCTGCATTTTCGTCAGTATTTATGTCTCTACCCTGCAATGTGTCCACTATTTCAGGGTTTTGCGTTGTTTCTTTCTCTTCCATAATGATTATTCTTAGTGTAGCATTACTGTCAAAAATTTTGCCGGGACAAAGAAAAGGGAAATATTGGCAGGAGGGAAGAAGAGTTTGGAGTTAGGAGTTAGGAATTTGGAGTCTGGAGTTATTTTCTGATCCGGACTCCAAATTCCTAACTCCCAACTCCCCCTATCTTTGCCGTATGACCGAAGTTTACCTCCGAAAAAAGATTGCACCGAGAATTGCCAATGGTCACCCCTGGATTTATGGAAATGAAGTAGAGCGGACAGATGGCCCCATAGAGGGAGGAGATATCGTGGAAGTCTATTATGGCGATGGCAAGTTTGCCGGGAAAGGCTATATCAATCCAAAATCACAGATACTGGTTCGTTTGCTTACCCGTAAACAGGAGCTGATAAACGATCTCTTTTTTCATAACCGCATCCTCCAGGCATGGCAATACCGGCAAAAAATAGGCTATACAGAAAATTGCCGGCTCGTTTTTGGAGAGGCCGATCAATTGCCTGCACTTATCATTGATAAATTCAATGATTATTTTGTGATACAGACTTTATCGCTGGGTATGGATAAATGGAAAACGGCCATTGTACAATCTTTACAATCGATCTTCTCACCCAAAGGTATGTATGAACGCAATGATGTGCCGGTGAGGGAACTGGAAGGACTGGCACAACAAAAAGGATTTTTAACAGAACCGTTTGATACCAATATCATCATCCGTGAAAATGGCTTGCAGTTTTATGTAGATATTGAGAACGGACAAAAGACAGGCTATTTTCTTGACCAGCGGGATAACCGCCGCGCTATTCGGCATATTGTAAAAGACGCTG
>CAYHTC010000196.1:0-5155 GCA_964359445.1 uncultured Sediminibacterium sp.
TCCGTGAAACTGAAAAGAATAAAATTGCCAAGGAGGTACATGATGAGCTGGGGCAGGGATTGGCCGCAATAAAGTTTGATGTATCCTGGCTTAAAAAACATTTAGGTGATGATAGAGAAGTGCTCGAGCAAAAAACAGATGAAATACTGGAGTCTATTTCAGAAAAGTTAGCCGCTTTCCGTAAAATTTATGCTTCTGCAAATACCACTATGATTGAAGAATTGGGGTTACACGCTTCAGTCGTACACCTGATTGATTTGTTTACTAAATCGAGTTTTATTCTGGTAAAATTTTCGACAAATATCCAGGATGAAAAAATCAATTCAACGCAAAGCCTCGCTTTATACAGGATACTCGAAGAATGCATATCAAATATAATGCGTTATGCAGGCGCCACACAGGTATCTGTAAGTGTGATGAAACAGGATAATTCGCTTGTTATGCAAATAGCAGATAACGGGCATGGTTTTGATATCTCGGGAGTTGATCCAAAAGTTCATCATGGTATTTTAAGTATGCGCGAAAGGGTATATTCTATGAATGGCAGATTCAACCTTGAGTCTGCGACAGGGGAAGGCACGAAAATAAGTATTGAAGTGCCATTACAGGCATGATCTATTCAATTATTTTGTTGAATAGATGAATAACCGCTATATTTATACCTGAAAAAAACATAAACCTCACTTTATACGCACAACAATATTAGTACCTGGAGCCGGAACCGGGGCTCATGCCCCTTGCGGGTAAGGAAGATTGGATGGATGAAGGATTTCCTGTAAACGAATAAAACAATGAATATATGAAAGCAAAAATTGTTATCTTAATGACACTTGTTTCCGTTATTGTTACCTTTAATACAGTAATAAAACAACAGGTATTTCAGCATCCTGAATTTGGAAAATCTTCTTCCCGGTCATCCTTTGGAATCAGCTCCGCTTATGCATACCCGCCGGCAGTGGGAATATTAAGTACTTCCAAAAATTGTTTATCCTGTCATGTTAATAATGGCCCATGGAAAGACGATGATAAAACCGTTATTGACATCCTGGACAGCGAATCAAAAAAATCGTTGAAACAATCCGATGGCTCTTTCCTGATTGAAGTAAAAAGAGGGATTCAAAGAACAGTACTGACCGTTATTGGTCGGAAAAATGATCCTTCTATTGCCGAACCCTACCGTAATGCATGGCTTTATATTGACCCTGCCACTATCGGAACTTCTTCACTGTCGAAATTTGCTCCCGGCTGGGATATTAATCTTCCCATGTCTTGCCGTTTAGCCGGCGACAAACTTACCGGCTATGAAAATACGCACATTACGAGTTTGCCAATGACTATTCAACCTTTGCATAATGCAAAAAATACCGAAATACAGTTGCAGATAATGCTAACAAAAGGCGAAAGCCTGAAAGGCAATGCAAAAGAGGGGATGCTTGGAAATTATTTTGAAAAAAGAGTGAACCTTATTGTGGAAAAGGAGGATTAATCATGAAAATACTGTTTAAAAAATAAATGCAACCAGTTCTTTACCGTTTTTTAGGCCCCAATTAATCAACTTTTGGGAACAGCGTTCTCAGGGGGTCATCACATTGCTCTGGCGGAAGGGGGTCAGTTTGGCTGGTATTTACAATCAGATATCTTAAATGGATATGGCGGAGTTGGACTTTTCTTTATTAGTCTTTTAAATGAAAATGAAGAGTGGAATGAATATTTTATGCTTTCATAGAAAACTCGGGTTCACTATATAAAAGAAACGGCATTTTTTAGATGAAAATCAGTAATTACCAATATATAAATAGAGAAAGTGTCGAATATTTCCGGCATAAAGTTTTCCGATTATTAAAAGTGATTAGACTTATATATACTTTTTACAAGAGCTTTTTCTTTTTTTCTTTTACGTTAACTCTTTGTTGCCTAAGAGTATTTTGGCAATTTGGTTTTCAAAGTTTCATGACTATATTTTGGTTTAAAATATTGACATTAACATTGACATATTATTTTGTAAGTACCTATAAGAATAAGGAATTTTATTATTTCCAAAATTTAGGAGTTTCTAAACTTGTTCTATGGATAACTACATTAATCTTTGATTTTACTTTGTTTATATTCTTGCTTATACAGATATATTATTTAAAATAATTATTGTCCGACTAAAATCGGGTTAAAAATGCCTGTATCTCTTTATTCGCTTTCAGGCGAAGACTTAAGTTTAAAAATTGGTTTAAAAATAGTAATCACTTCAAAGAGAGTTTTTATTTGGCTTTAGCCTGGTGCTCAAATGCCAGGTGTTACCGGAATCTCGTAAGTACCTTTTTCAAGACGTTTGTAATATTGAGTTACAGGCGAAAAATCAGTTGTTTCAAAATGAGGGGGAGTTCCCCGGTTTATTATGGTGAAAAAGCAAAGGACGCATTTTGCGTTTTTCGCCAGGCCATATAAGTGTCTTTGATAAACTCCATCAATTCCACATAATCCGTTAAATATAACCGGATAACGGTGGTCAGCTTGGCAGGATTATACAATTAGTGAAGTTTTGTTGTGGTAAACCAAACTTAACTAATGTGGGCGGTTCTCCGGAACTACCCTTTTTTATACCCAAAAATCAATTATTTTAGTTGGACAATAGTGATTTAAAATGACTCACAATCTTGAAGTCGATGGAATTCAATTTAATTCTGGCGAAAGGAAAATTTTAACGAGTATTTATTTAAAATGTACAACTGGAAAAATAACTGGACTTTTGGGTAGAAATGGTCAAGGTAAAACTTGCCTTATGAATATTATTTATGGTAGCTTGGAAGCAACAAGCAAGTCAATTCGCTTTGATAATATTTCTATATCCAATGCTTTCAAAAGACAGGGCATATTATTATACCTGCCGCAGTTCAATTTTATTCCGAATTCTCTAACTTTAAAAAGAATATTTTCAGATTTTAACTTGCAATACTCAGAGTTTGAACTCTATTTTCCAGAGTTCCAGTCGAAATATAGATATCCCATAAAACATTTATCAGCGGGACAAAGGCGATTAATAGAAGTTTATGTTATTATTATGGCAAAATCACATTTTGCTATGTTAGATGAACCATTTTCACACCTAATGCCATTGCATATTGAAAAAATAAAAGAAATCCTAATCCAGGAAAAAATGAGTAAGGGTTTTATAATAACAGATCATTTATACCTGCAAATAATTGATGTTTGTGATAGCTTATATTTATTAAGCGATGGCAAAACTCATCTTACTAAAAGCATAAGCGACCTAAAAACTCTAGGTTATATAAGCCGTCTTTAAATTCTTCAGAATGAAAAATGCCTGTAGTATCAAATATTTATTTGTAGAATATTTCTGATTTTATAAACTACTTAAGTCAGTGGAAAATATTTGCCTTTTCAGCTATATTTCAATGATTTAGTGGAAAATATTTGTACCATTTGCAATTATAATGGAAAATATTGTAGAACTTAGTCTCAATTATAACTTATAATGGAAAATATTTTACCAGTACACCTCCAGGAAATCCTTTTTTCTTCAAGCAACCCTAAATACAGCAAACAAATCGCTAAGTTGGAAGAAACCGGAAAAATAAGGAAACTCGCTCCCCGTATCTATTCTCCCAATTTTACGGATAGTCCGGAAACAATTATCCGACGGAACATTTTTATCATTCTGGGTAAATTGTATCCGGGTTCTATGCTTAGCCACAGGTCGGCGGTGGAATTTCAACCTACTTTATCTGGCCATCTTTTCCTAACCTACACATATACCAAAAAAATAGTTCTGCCAGGTATTACCATCCGATTCCTGGAAGGCCCCGGCCCCATTGAAGGCGATAATTTATTTTCCGGAGGCCTCCATGCCTCGCAACTGGAAAGGGCCCTATTGGAAAACCTGCAGGTTTCACGAAAACCAGGGCCGGAGTCAAAAACACTTATGTTGCCCGAATTGGAAGAACCGTTAGAAAAGGTAATCAGGGTTAAAGGAGAGGATGGTTTAACTGAACTGAGAGATAAAGCAAGAGACATTGCAGCGCAACTTGGCATGCAGGGTGAATTTGAAAAATTAAATAAACTTATCAGTGCCTTACTTACTACCCACCCATCAAAAATATTATCCTCTCCGTTAGCGGTAGCCAGGGCGTTTGGCAATCCATATGATCCGGCACGGTTACCAATTTTTGAAAAGCTTTTTGTTGAATTAAAAAAACAGGAGTTTATACATCTGCCGGAAAAAAATACAACAAGCCAGTCATTCCGGAACTTTGCTTTTTTTGAAGCCTACTTTTCCAATTATATTGAAGGGACAGAATTTGAAATAGAAGAGGCCAAAAGCATTATAGAAAGCGATAAGCCTATACCAAACCGGGATGAAGACTCTCACGATATATTGGGTACTTACAAACTGGTTAGTAATCAACAGGAAATGAATATTACGCCAGGCAGCCCGGAAGAATTGCTGAAGATTCTTCTGTATAGGCATAAAATTTTGATGGGTGCAAGAATTTCCAGGAAGCCCGGCGAATTTAAAGACAAAAATAACCGGGCCGGTGAAACACACTTCGTTGACCAAACTCTTGTAAAAGGGACATTGGTTAAAGGGTTTGATTATTATCAGGCTTTAACTGATCCTTTTGCAAAAGCCGCATATATCATGTTTCTTATCAGCGAAGTGCACCCTTTCCTTGACGGAAATGGTAGAGTTGCCAGAGTAATGATGAATGCTGAATTAGTGAAACAAGGGCAGACAAAAATTATTATCCCTACGGTATATCGTGAAGATTATATTGGTGCCATACGCAGGCTTACCAGGCAGCAAGATCCAAACGCCTATATACGAATGCTGCAACGGGCTCATGAGTTTAGTTCAACTATTACAGGAGATGATATGAATGTTATGCAAACTCACCTTGAAGCCAGTAATGCGTTTAAAGAGCATGATAAAGCGAAATTGAAACTTATAAACTAATGTGGCTTGATCTGTATATGATATCGAAATATAGAGCAGATGTCAGGACCAGAAGAGTGTCATTTTTCGATAATTCCGGTTTCCTGATCTGGATCTTTCAGGAAAGAATAGTGCCTTTGATAATGATCATACTCCATTATCTTTTTATGGTTATCACTGTAGCCATCATATTGTGTGATTATCATGGGA
>CAYHTC010000197.1:0-5146 GCA_964359445.1 uncultured Sediminibacterium sp.
AGATTATGTTGTTTGCTTATGACATCAGGATACACACTTAATCCTTTCACCATATTAATATACGCATTATCCATTTCTTTGTCAAGGATGGTAATGTTAGCGCTGCCTCCCTCCCATTTCACATCGTTTACACTGATAATAGATTCTACTTCTTTAATTACATTCGCATCATGCGGTGGTACCAGTTGGCCACCGTCATTCCAATAGGCTTTATACCCATTGTACTCTTTAGGATTATGCGAAGCCGTACAAACCACGCCACCCTTGCAATGCAGGTAACGGATAGCAAAACTCAACTCAGGCGTAGGACGCAATGATTCGAATAAGTATACTTTTATTCCATTGGCCGCGAAAACATTCGCAGTAGTTTCCGCAAAGAAGCGGCTATTGTTACGGCTATCATGAGCAATAGCCACACTGATCTCCTGCTGCCCATAGGTTTTTTTGAGGTAATTGGCAAAACCCTGGGTTGCCATACCAATGGTGTATTTGTTGACGCGGTTAATACCTACACCCATGATACCGCGTAACCCACCGGTACCAAATTCAAGGCTACGGTAAAATGCATCGGCCAGTTCATCCGGGTTTTCTGCCTGTAACCTGGCGATGGTATCCTTGGTGGCCCGGTCATAATTTCCATTAATCCAGACATTAATTTTTTCCTGAATGGCAGCATCCATGCTATTATTTTTATTTGATTCGGTGTAGATTATATGACAAGTTTATGCATATTTTTTTCAATTTCAACCTGAATCAGCAGAACTCTGATGATTTACTGGTGTATGTTTGAGGTATTGAAGAAAATTTTGTTCATAGCGTCCCTTTCATTCTGTCATTACCTGCTCTCACAAGATACGACAGTGGGGAAGCATTTTCTAAATACAAAGTCTAATCTCTCCCAAAATAAATCACGCATTTACTTAGCCGGAGCAGGCAGCGCCGCTGGTTATGGCGCCGGCCTGGTTACCTTATCTAATGCATGGTATCAGCAATATCCTCAAACATCCTTTCATTTTTTTAATGATAATAGTGATTGGTTACAAATGGATAAAGCCGGCCATGTTTTCGGCGCCTATACTGCAGGCAAAATGAGCATGGAACTCTGGCGCTGGGCAGGACTATCCAGAAGGCAAAGGATATGGACAGGTGGCCTGAGCGGTACGGCATTTATGACGGTAGTAGAGTTACTGGACGGATTTTCCACTGAATGGGGTTTCAGCCTGGGCGATGTCACAGCCAACTTAGCCGGCAGTAGTTTACTGATAACTCAGGAACTCGCCTGGAATGAACAAAGAATTCATGCTAAATTTTCCTTTCACCGTAACGATTATGAAAGCTATTCTTTAAACCAGAAAGCTGATATGCTTTTTGGCATGCGGGCAACGGAGAGGATGCTGAAAGATTATAACGGACAAACCTATTGGCTGAGTATTAACCTGAAATCATTTGCCAGGCAGTCTAAACTGCCTGCCTGGTTAAATATAGCAATCGGGTATGGCGCGGAAGGTATGTTTGGCGGCACAGAAAATTTCTTACAGGATGCCAACGGAAATATTCTTTTTGACAGAAGGGATATTCCCCGCTACCGGAAATGGTACCTCTCACCGGATATTGACCTGACAAAAATTAAAACCAGGAGTCATTTTTTGAGAGCCGGTTTCTTTCTCCTGAATTCACTGAAATTTCCAGCGCCTTCTGTCGGATTTTCAAAAAAAGGAATTGAGTGGAACTGGATTCATTTTTAATCAATATACGCTCCCATCACCTCCCAATTCACCACTTCCACCTGTATATGATCCTGTAAAGTGGTGGCAACGGATAAACCTACATAATCCGGTTTAACAGGAAACAGCTTGTGCATCCTTTCTACCAATACCAATGTCTGTATGGTTTTGGGGTGAAAATCGAGCAGTGGCTTTAAAGCATATAAAAGGGCCTTCCCGCTATTGGTTACATCATCCGCAATAACAACATGCAAATCATCAAAATTAAGCTGTTCACTTAACGTTACTTTACCGGGACGGGATTTATCCATCGAAACAGAAATGATTTTTATTTCATTCGTTACATAGGGTTTGAGCAAAGCCCCCATTTTTTCAGCAATAATGGTTCCGTTGTTCCGGATGCCAATAATAATAACAGGCTGTAAATCCCCATTCAGATCTTCGGCCAGTTCCAGCGCCATACGATGTAATTTCTGCCCGGCACCTTCTTTATTGAGAATGTAATTTTTTTGTTCCATATAAACTGATTGAATAGTCAAAATAACAACAATAAAAGCAACGGGCAATCCTCTTTACAACAAAGCAAAACTGTTACCTTAGCAAAATAACCCTTTCTTATGCAGTATTTACAGCAGTCCCTGTTTGTGTTGCTTTCGGCGGCAGCTATCTGGTTGTTTGCCAAAAAAGCCGGTGAGATCAGGAGAAATATTTTTTTAGGAAAAGATGAAAACCTCAGCAATAACCCTTCCCAACGCTTCAAAAACCTGTTGCTGCTGGCAATCGGACAAAAAAAGATGTTTAAAAACCCATTAGTGGCGCTGATGCACCTGGTGGTTTATGCGGGCTTTATCATCATCAACCTGGAAGTACTGGAGATTGTACTGGATGGCATACTGGGCTCACACCGCCTGTTTCTTCCCTTTCTTGAAAATTTCTATACCTGGCTCATCAACGGTTTTGAATTTTTAGCGGTTGGTGTTATCGGCGTATGTATCATTTTCCTGCTAAGGAGAAATTTACTCAGGCTAAAACGATTTATTCATAAAGACCTGAACGGATGGCCCCGTAGTGATGCGAATTATATTCTGGTAACTGAAATCATTTTAATGAGTTTATTCCTTACCATGAATGCAACTGACCAGGTATTGCAGGCGAATGGGAATGAACACTATCATCAAACAGGTAGTTTCTTTTTTTCAGGCCTGCTTATACCACTCTTCAGCGAAGTCAGTGATGGTACTCTTATCACTATAGAAAGAACCTGCTGGTGGCTGCATATTGCAGGCATTTTCGCCTTTTTGAATTACCTCCCTTATTCCAAGCATCTCCACATTATACTCGCATTCCCCAATGCCTATTATGCCAGACTGGAACTGCCCGGCAAAATGAAAAATATGCCTGCGGTCCAGAATGAGGTACGCTATGCCGTGCAGCCGGAAACGGCGCCTGCCAATGCCCCCCCACCCGACCGCTTTGGTGCAAAAGACATTTTTGACCTGAGCTGGAAAAATTTACTGGATGCCTATAGCTGCACAGAGTGCGGCCGTTGTACAGTTGCCTGTCCTGCTAACCTCACAGGAAAATTACTTAGCCCCAGAAAAATTATGATGGCCACCCGCGACAGGGTGGAAGCCATTGGTAAGAATATTAACCTGAATAAACAATTTGTGGATGATGGCAAATCTTTATTACACAACTATATCAGTGTAGAAGAATTACGCGCCTGTACCACCTGTAATGCCTGTGTGGAAGCCTGCCCGGTTAGCATATCACCACTTGATATAATTACTGAACTACGCCGCTCACTCATTATGGAAGAAAGCAATGCCCCGCAGGAATGGAACAGCACCTTCAGTAATATTGAAAATAATTTTGCCCCCTGGAAATTTTCACCCGATGACAGGGATAAATGGGCAGTGGAAGCGTAAGGAATATTGAATGATGAATTACTGACAAATTAATAATTATTAATTATTAATTCTTAATTAAAAAATCACATATGCGAGTTAACACCATGGCTGAAATGATGATAAATGGAGAAACACCGGAAATTCTTTTCTGGGTGGGATGTGCCGGCAGCTTTGACCAGCGTGCACAAAAAATTACGAAAGCATTTGCCACCATTTTAGATAAGGTTGGCTACAAGTATGCAATACTGGGAAAAGAAGAAGCCTGCACAGGAGATCCGGCCAGGCGCGCCGGGAACGAATTTCTTTTTCAAATGATGGCTTATCAGAATATCCGGCTACTGAATGGGTATGGCATTAAAAAAATCGTAACTACCTGTCCGCATTGCTTTAATACGCTTAAAAATGAATACCCGGAATTGGGTGGCACTTATGATGTTATACATCATACCAACTTACTGCAGCAACTGATTGATGAAGGCAGGATTAAATTGAAAGAAGGGGGTAGTTTCAAGGGTAAAAAAATAGCTTACCACGATAGCTGTTACCTGGGTCGTGCCAATAACATATATGAGGCCCCGAGAAAAGTACTGGAAGCATTGGATGCTGAACTGGTTGAAATGAAACGTTGCCGCAGCAATGGTTTATGTTGCGGAGCCGGTGGCGCCCAAATGTTTAAAGAAGATGAGCCTGGTACTAAACGTATCAATATTGAAAGAACTGATGAGGCCCTGGATACAGGAGCCGCTTTTATTGCCGCTGCCTGCCCTTTCTGTAATACCATGCTAACAGATGGCGTAAAAAACAGCGGGAAAGAAAATGAAGTGGAGATATTGGATGTGGCGGAGATGATTGCGGCAAGTATGGAGTAAGGGGTGTTGTTGGTCAGGCGACCCCAACATCGGCGAGTAACCAACAATGGCGGGGCACCGGCGGGCGGCGGGGAGGCATTTGCCGGTTGCCCGACCAACAAAAAAAATGATACCTTTGTCTTATGAATTTCGAATACCGGCACCTCATTCCCGAAAACTTCAGCCCTTCATCCCGCATTTGGATTTACCAGAGTAGTCGTTTATTTTCTACCAGTGAAGTTCCGCAGATAGAGGAGATGCTATCTGATTTTATAGATATATGGAAAACGCATGGTACCCCTGTAAAAGGATATGCCACCCTGCTATTCGGTCAGTTCATTATGCTGATGGCAGACGAGACAGTTGCCAGTGTAGGAGGTTGCAGCACCGATAGTTCGGTACAGGTTATTAAACAGGTAGAAGCAAAATTTGCGGTAGAAATGTTTAACCGGCAAACACTGGCTTTTGTTGTGAAAGATACCATACAAACCATCCCGCTGGCACAGTTAAACTATGTACTCGAAAATGGTTTCATCACCCCGGATACTATCTATTTTAATAATACCGTTTTAGATAAAGCATCCTTTCTTGATACATTGATGATCCCGGTAAAGGATAGCTGGCTGGCTAAAAAAATTACCAAACATTTGGTTACCGGTTCCCC
>CAYHTC010000198.1:0-5139 GCA_964359445.1 uncultured Sediminibacterium sp.
TTACGGCCCAGAAAATTGGCGTGGCCGTTGCTTCTGTGGCCAATAAATTATCGCTGATTATTCCGGTTGTGTTGTCTGTGTATTTGTATGATGAAACAGTGCAGGGCTGGAAGCTGGCAGGTGTACTGCTGGCTTTACTGGGAGTGGTATTAACCTGTTACCAGGCCAATGCAAAGGGATCTGCGAAGGGAACCGCAGCCAATAAGTGGAAATATTTTTTACCATTTATTTTGTTCATTGGCAGTGGACTGCTGGATGCACTCATCAATCATGTTCAGAAACTGTATGTTACGGAAGAAAATAAAAATGCTTACCTGATCAGCGGATTTTTATCTGCCGGCGTAATTGGGTTAACTATTCTGTTTACACAGTATATAACAGGCAGACAGAAATTTGCTTTCAAAAATTTGCTGGCCGGAATCATCATCGGGGTGCCCAATTATTTTTCTATCTGGTGCCTGGTACGTTTTTTAAAAGAGAGTCCCTGGCAAAGCAGCGCCAGTATTCCTGTAAACAATATGGGTATTGTTTTATTCAGTTCGGTAGTGGCCTGGCTATTGTTTAAAGAAAAACTATCCAGGATAAACTGGATGGGTATTGTACTTTCATTAGCAGCTATTTATTTAATCGCTTTCGGAGATTCCCTATGAGTGTTGCAACATTTTATCAAACGATTGAAAAACCTTCTTATGCTGAATATAAAGACAGGGGCAGCAGGTTTATGGCCCATGCTTACCCTGTGCAAACAGTTGAGGAGTGTAAACAATTATTGCAGCAACTAAAAAAAGAGCACCCCAAAGCAGTGCATCATTGCTTTGCCTATCGTTTGGGTTGGGATGAGACCCTGTTCAGGATAAGTGACGACGGGGAGCCTTCCGGCACTGCCGGAAGGCCCATTCTGGGGCAGATAGACAGTAAAGAACTTACCAATGTGCTGGTGATTGTGGTACGATATTTTGGGGGTACCTTATTAGGTGTGCCAGGATTAATACAGGCGTATAAATCGGCAACAGCCATGGCCCTGCAATTAATTCCGGTTGTGCAGAAGCCAATTGAAATAGTGTATGAGTTACAGTTTGATTATACGCAGATGAATGAAGTGATGATGATTGTGAAACAATGTAGTTGTACCGTTCTTGAACAGCAAATGCAGTTATTCTGTTTATTGCAGATAGGAATACCAAAAGCAAGACTGGACGAAGTGTTGCACCGGTTAAAAGAGATACGTAATATTGAAGTAGGCCTGGTCAAAAAAAAATAACTAACAGGCATTTTGTAAAAATCAGGCTTTGCCTGTCAACCTGTAAACATAGAGCCCTACCACTTCTTTAATAAAATATGACCAGTTATTGAGTAAGGTAATATCCGGAATGATGGTATCATCCAGGTTAAAGGATTTAGCAATCACTTTGTAATCGCAGGGGAATGAAATAAAATCAATACCTGATTTGTTAAATACACTATTTGATCTTTTCATGTGCAGGGCCGATGTAATTAAAACGAATGGGGGCCTCAATTGCAGGGAATCAATTAATTTTTTAGAATAGACCGCATTTTCATAGGTATTTCTCGACCTGGCTTCAATAATAATATCTTTTTCGTTTACACCATTAGCCATTAATGCCTGTGTTAAAAAAAGAGCTTCGGGTGGACCTTCCTGCGAAAGGCTGCCGGTGCCACCACTCACAATTATTTTTTTGATAATACCCCGGTGATATAAATTGGCTGTTTGTATAAACCTGTCGGCATTATTGCCAAAAAAGCCGCGTTCATTTTTGTCGTAATCGGCCATGCCGCCTAATAAAATACCCGCTTCATAGGCTTGGGTATTAGTGAGGGTTACCGGTGCAGGTTGCCATTTGGCAACCAGGGAACGATACAGGAATGGATTGGTAAAAACAATAACAAGGATAATCATCAGTATGGATAAATATTTCCTGACTTTTGCTGATTTGCTGAACCTGTACCAACCAAATAAAATAACGATCCACCAGAAAGGTACGAGCAGGAAATATAAAATTTTAGAGAGAATAAAAAACATGGCAATTAATTTTTAAACCGGTCACTTACTACTAATTCTTTAATTCCGGGCGTATACGTATAAAATCCTTCTCCGCTTTTCACACCTAATTTTCCGGCAGTAACCATATTCACCAATAGCGGGCATGGAGCATATTTTGCATTGCCAAAACCCGTGTGCAGCACATTCAATATGCTTAAGCAAACATCCAGCCCAATAAAATCTGCCAGTTGCAAGGGCCCCATTGGATGGGCCATACCTGATTTCATCACCGTATCAATCGCCTCTACTGCCGCAACCCCCTCATACAAACTATAAATGGCTTCATTAATCATGGGCATTAAAATCCGGTTGGCGATAAACCCCGGGTAATCATTCACCACACAGGGAACTTTTCCTAATTGCTTGCCGAGTGTAACAATCTGATCAGTCACTTCCTGCCCGGTAGCATACCCATTAATGATCTCAACCAGTTTCATTACCGGTACCGGATTCATAAAATGCATACCAATCACGCGTTCTGGTCTTTTGGTAACTGCCGCAATTTTAGTAATGGAAATGGAGGATGTATTGCTGGCCAAAATAGCAGTCACCGGAGCTGCTTCATCTAACTGCTTAAAAATGGCCAGTTTCAGTTCTGTATTTTCTGTGGCTGCTTCTATCACCAGGTCGGCCTGTGCCGCGCCTTTGGCAATATTAGTTTGAATAGAAAGATGTGACAGGATTTGCTGTTTCTGTTCTTCGGTTAGGGTTCCTTTTGCTATTTGTCTGTCTATATTTTTTCCGATAGTCTCTATCGCTTTTTCGAGTTGGCGGGCATTTACATCCACCAGGGTTACGGTAAAACCATTTTGTGCAAATACATGGGCAATCCCGTTACCCATGGTGCCGGCGCCTATAACTGTTATATTTTGTAAGGCCATGATAGGGGTATATTTTAACTGATCGGGCAATCCCGCGTATAGCAAATGTAAAATCTTAGTTGCCTGTGAGAAGAATTATTTAAAAGGATTTTATTTCTTCTTCTTAAAGTCGCCCCTTTTCCATGCCTGTATAAAATCAGCCCATGCGGCAGGGTTCAGAATATTCATTGGAGGAAGCTGGCCGGAATAGTAGGCTTTATTAGCCTGCTGGCGAAGCTGGAAATTAACCGCTTCCCTGCCATCAGAGGGTAAGCTGGCTATTAATATGCGGCGTTGGGTTTCATCCAGGTTTTTCCTGGCCGTTTCATACAAGTCGTCTGTTGCTTTATTATTCACAAAATCCCTTTCAAATTGTTCCCTGGTGGGCCTGGGTTTGAGTATGGTGGCCGGCAGGTAGGCTGTATCACTTATTAGTAACTGGATAACACTGTATTGATTTTCGGTAAGGTTATAAGGGATCTGTATGCTTCGGTTCTTAAAACCAATGCTGGAGAAAGTAATCCTTTCCCCTTTTAACACAACGATGGAAAATACACCATCATAGCTGGTAATGGTACCCCGGCCTTTGCCTTCTACAATCACACTACAGGAGGGGATACCCTGCAGGCTGTCTGCCGTCATAACCACCCCATACAGTTGTACCACAGAATCGCGGTAGGGGCTTACCTGTGAAAAGCCTTTTTCAATCGTTAGCGAAACAAGCAGTAATAAAATGTATCGTAGTGGTTTCTTCATGCTGGTCAAAAATACAGGCCTTTGTACAAAAAATACGATACAAATGCTTTCTTCCGGTTAAATTCCGGACAAAGTAAAGATGCCAGGGGTTAACTTTGCAAACTCAATTCTTTTTTAACAAAAACTTTCATGATGACAGAAGCAGCTATACTAAAGGCATTAAGCAATGTGCAGGAGCCTGATTTGGGTAAGGACCTGGTAACCCTGAATATGGTGAAAGACATAGCCATTAAGGGTAATGAGGTAAGTTTTACCATCATACTAACCACTCCCGCCTGCCCTATGAAAGATTTGATGCGTACGGCCAGTGAAAATGCCATTAAAATTCTTGTGAACAAAGAAGCCATCATAACGGTGAATTTTACAGCCAACACTACTTCAACCCGAAAGGATAATCAGCAGGTATTGGCAGGGGTTAAGAATATTATTGCGGTAGTGAGTGGTAAGGGAGGAGTAGGTAAGAGCACCATCGCGTCTAATCTTGCATTGGCACTGGCTGAAGGAGGCGCATCTGTAGGTTTGATGGATGCAGATATTTACGGTCCCAGTGTACCCATGATGTTTGGCGTAAGGGGTGAGCGCCCCCTGATGAAGGAAGTGGATGGCAAAGGCATGATTGTTCCCCTCAAAAAATATGGTATCAGCCTCATCAGTATTGGTTTATTGGTGGATGAAAAGAATGCAGTGGTTTGGCGTGGCCCGATGGCCAGCAGTGCCATCCGGCAGTTTATTACCGACGTTGACTGGGGCGAGCTGGATTACCTGGTTATTGATATGCCACCCGGCACCGGCGATATTCATTTAACCCTTATGCAAACCGTTCCTGTAACCGGTGTGGTTATTGTTACAACCCCTCAAAATGTGGCGCTGGCCGATGCGAAAAAAGCTATTGCCATGTTTGGGCAGGCCCAGATAAATGTACCTATTATAGGATTGGTAGAAAATATGGCTTGGTTTACTCCGGCAGAGTTACCGGATAATAAATATTACCTGTTTGGAAAAGAAGGCGGTAAAAAACTGGCAGAAGAATATGATCTGTCTTTTCTTGGTCAGGTTCCTTTGGTACAAAGCATACGGGAAGGTGGCGATAGCGGCTTGCCGGCAATGGTGGGCAATGATGAGATCAGTAAGCAGGCATTCAGAAATTTTGTTTCGGCTGTTGTCAGGAATATTGCCAAACGAAATGCAAATGTTCCCACAACCCAATTAATTACAATGATTGAGTAGCCGGGCTTTTATCCCCTGGTTACGTTCTATTTGTCAATAATATAAGCCTTATTTTTTGGAATCCGCCTGCTTGTAATTTGAAAGATGGTAAAAAAGTTACAAGCTCTTCAACTTTACTTATCAGGCAATTTAAAACAACAATTGTTATGGGAAATTTGTGAAGGTTCTGTTGAAATAACAAATTCTTGTCAATGGTTAGCAAAATGTCAAAACTGTTTTCAACACAATAAGTCA
>CAYHTC010000199.1:0-5122 GCA_964359445.1 uncultured Sediminibacterium sp.
AGTTTATGTTGTTTCAGTATTTCCGGTTGATGCAAACATATCAGTCTTTATAAATCAACAAGTGTACTTCTGCATCGCTGATCTCTTTGATACGATAACTAAAATGCTGCTCCTCCAGTTCGGGTAACAGGAAAACGGGAATACGTTTATGATAAACGAACAAGGCTTTATCTACGGGGAGGGATTCTAATGCTTCCAGTATGCTGTGCATGGGTAAAGGCATTTCTAATGCTCTAACGTCTATGGTTTCAAGTTTATCTTTAAAACGGATTAGTATGTCATCCCAGCCTGCTGTGTAATTCGTTTCTTTATTTTCAGTAACCAACGGATTATCCGTTTTTTTATAAAAATAAGTATTCACCAGTTCATCACTCACAACTTCAGCATAGGATTCAAAGCCCTGTTTGCCGAGCAGGTGCATCAATGGTGTAGGTTCAAAACTGTTGATAATTTTCAGCACATACCCTTTTTCCAAAGTCTTCACTTTTTGTACAATAATATTCAGTGGATCTTTACCTGATTCAATAACCGGCCGAACATCCAATTCAATAATTTTAGCTGCGTTTATGTTTTTCATAAAATCAGGAACGGGTTTCTTTTTTTCATCCTTATCCATCATAACCGCAGTTTTATCAATTTCAAAACCTAATGGCTGTAATTTGTTGAAAAAATCATCTACCGTACAGCCTCCCAGTTTTGATGCCATGGCAATACTTGTTCTGCCGGCAATTACTTTGCGCAATACTGGATTACGCAACTTTGTAAATTTTGGCGATATACTTATGATGGTTTCAAGTGCATCGGGATGCTCCTTCAGCAAGCTGGCAATTTTTGTATTGGCGTTGATAGTTATCATTTCATTTGTTTAACTGTTTTTCCATTTCCAGCGCCTTTGGAAACAGGATATTATTTTCAAGATGAATGTGCAAATGCAAATCTTCTTCAAATTCATCCAGTATCCGGTACAGTAAACTATAACTGGCACAGGCATCTTCCGGTAATAAATAATTATTGGAAAGTTCCCTTATTTCAGCAAGATTTTTTCCCACCAATTCATGTTCCATCTCCATCATATTGATGGGATTTTGTACCGTACCAAAATGCGCGGCATGTAATGGTTGTGTATTATTCTTTGCAGCAACCAGTTCTTTAATATAGGGAAACAACACTTTTTCTTCTTTAACCAGGTGTGCCGTTAATTCAGCAGTCACTTCCTCCACCAATTGATGGATGCGTATCAATTCAGGATGATGATTGCCGTGTACCTTCATTACTTTTTTTGCATAAGCAGTTAGATCAGGTAAATTTTTTGTAACATAACTATGATGGGTATTAACAATATAATCTGCGAGAAAATCCAAACTCCAGTCGGTATAAGGCAATGGACGGGATGAGGATAGTTGGTTGGTTTGTTGTAATTCCTGTTCTACTTTCGTAACATCAATCCCTTTTTCTGCGCAGGCTTCCTTTACGGTTTTCTTTCCGCCACAACAAAAATCCAATCCATACTTTTTAAATACCTGTGCTTTGCGCAAATCTTTGGCGATAATTTGACCTAGTGTTTCATCACTTTCTCCGGTAATACGTTTGGATATTTTCACCTTCCACCATTCCGGCCCCTGCTCCAGGTATTCCCATACAAAAATATTACCCCTTTCTCCCAATAACTGGTAATAAAGCGGTTTAGGGTCATGGTCGTTATAAATGGTTAAGCTTTCGCCTTCTGCCAGCTCATCAAACCGAACAAAAATGGTAGGGTGTTTTTGCCGGGGTTCCAGCAAGGTCACATTGAGGATATTTTCCGCTGTTGTTTGCATATACTGATTTTTAGATAAATTGATAAGACGAAGGTATAAACTAATTCTTAATAAAGGTATTTAATTACTTTTATTAGTTGAAAATTTACATTTTCCTGACAATCCCGTGTATTGCCATGTTGGGGTGACTTAAAAAAAACGCAGAATAAGTTTATCTTTACCACATGCCAAACACTCAGCGCCAAAAAGAACTATTCAACCATATCTATCATAACCTGAATGAGCAGCAAAAACTGGCAGTGGATACCATTGAAGGTCCTGTGATGGTGATTGCGGGCCCCGGTACCGGCAAAACTCAGATACTGGGTGCACGTATTGGTAAAATTTTAATAGATACCGATACCCAACCTGAAAATATTCTTTGTCTCACGTATACCGACGCGGGCGCCGTTGCCATGCGCAAACGGTTACTGAGCTTTATTGGTCCGGATGCCTACAAAGTAAATATCTACACCTTTCACGCTTTCTGTAATGATATTATCCAGGAGAATTTATCGCTGTTTGAAAAAACAGTTTTAGACCCGATTTCAGACCTGGAAAAAATAGGCCTGTTTAAACAATTGATAGACGGGTTTCCCAAAAACCATCCGTTAAAACGATATCGTGGCGATGTCTATTTTGAAATTAAAAATCTGCAGCAATTATTCAGTTCGATGAAAAGAGAGGGATGGACGCCCGCTTTCATCAATCAAAAAATAGATGAATACCTGGCTGATATTCCCAATCGTGATGAGTTTGTTTACAAACGCGCTTACAAACAGTTCAAAGCCGGCGACCTGAAAGAAAATAAGATAGAGGAAGCCAATGAGAAAATGGAAAAGCTGCGCGCGGCGGTAAATGAGTTCGACCGTTTTCAAAAACTCATGCGCGGCCGCGGCCGTTACGATTTTGATGATATGATCAATTGGGTGATCAAAGCCTTCGAAGAAAATAAATTATTACTGGCCCGTTACCAGGAACAGTTTTTATATATACTGGTTGATGAATACCAGGATACCAGCGGCACCCAAAACAGGTTAGTGGAACTATTGATCAGTTATTGGGAACAGCCCAATGTATTTGTAGTGGGTGATGACGACCAGAGCATCTATCGCTTCCAGGGCGCCAATGTAGAGAATATGCTGGGCTTTGCCACCCATTACCAAAAAGAGTTGCTCACCATTGTATTAACCAATAATTACCGTTCCACACAACCCATACTGGATATTTCAAAAACATTGATAGACAGGAATGAGGAACGCCTCATCAATCAAATTAAGGGATTAACCAAAACATTAACATCAGCCAATACCCAAATAAACCAATTAACCCATAAACCGCTCCTCAAAGAATACGAAACCCAGCGGCAGGAAATGATACATATTACCCTGGAAGCAGAGAAACTGTTACAACAGGGCGCCTTACCAGGCACAATAGGAATTATTTATAAGGAAAATAAATACGGAGAAGAACTGTCGCAGTATTTCGCGCAAAGAAATATTCCTGTTTATAGTAAACGCAACCTGAATATTTTAGACATACCGTTGGCCAAAAAACTCATCCTGCTATTACAATACCTGGCCGCGGAACATGATATTAGTTATGGGGGTGATGAAATGTTATTTGAGATACTGCATTTCGACTGGTTTCAAATTCCGCCCATAGAAATTGCTAAGCTGAGCAACGCGGTTGCCGACAGGAGATTTGGAGAAAACAAAACATCGCTACGCAGATTATTAGCCGAAAAAGCAATTGCGCCAGCTACTGATCTTTTTAGTAAAAGCGCACCGGCAGGTATGAAAGCTGCCTCATTGGCTATTGAGAAACTGATAGCAGATGTTTCGAATGTTACCCTGGTAAACCTATTTGAAAACTGTTTGCAGTCGGGCGTATTGAGTTGGGTTATGCAAAGTGAAGATAAATACCAGCATCTTCGGGTGATTACCGGTTTATTTGATTTTATTAAAGAAGAAGCCAAAAGAAACCCCGGTTTAACACTTGAACAGTTAGTCAACATTTTTATGTTGATGGAAAAAGAAGATTTGAGTTTGCCGCTTGTACAGGTAAGTGGCAGTGAGAAAGGAGTAAATCTTTTAACGGTACACGGTTCAAAGGGACTGGAATTTGAGCATATTTTCCTGGTTGGATGCAATGCGGCCCATTGGGAAAAGAAAAAAAAGCCGGGTGGCGGGTATGGTTTTCCGGATACGATGTTCTCGTCTCTTCCCAAACATACAGACGAAGAAGAGTTACGCCGTTTATTCTATGTGGCGCTTACCAGGGCCAGGCAGCATTTACACATTTCCTATAGTAATTTTAAAAACGACGGAAAACAACTGGAACCCTCCATGTTTATCGCTGAAATACAGGATACACATGCATTACCGGTTGAAAAAGTAATCCTTGATACAGCAGTGATCAGTGAATTTTCGATGATACAATTTACCGCGGTGCAATCGCCAGAAATTGAAAAAACAGAAGCGGATTTTATCACACAGTTGCTGGATAAATTCGTGATGAATGTAACGGCCCTGAATAATTACCTGAAATGTCCGCTGCAATTCTATTTTCAAAATCTGGTACGGGTACCTTCCGGCAAATCTGAAGCCTCCGAATTTGGTTCTGCTGTTCATTATGCTCTGCAAAAATTATTCGAGAAAATGCAGGAGACAGAAAAGTTCCCTTCCAAAAAGGAATTCGTACTGGATTTTAACTGGTATATGAACCGCCACCGCGAAAATTTTACAAAAGAACAGTTTGCGAGAAGAATGGAATATGGGCAGGAGGTGCTGGGTAATTATTACGATCAATACATTACTACCTGGAACAAGATTGTAGCTGTTGAAAGAACCATCCGAAATGTAGTGGTACAGGGCGTTCCATTAAAAGGCAAATTGGACAAAATTGAGTTTGATGGAAAGGCCGTGAATGTGGTTGATTATAAATCCGGTGATATTGATAAGGCAAAAGACAAATTAAAACCACCGCACGAAAAAGATCCGAATGGGGGAGATTACTGGAGGCAGGCGGTGTTTTATAAAATATTAGCAGATCATTACGAACAAAAAAACTGGACAGTAACCAGTACTGAATTTGATTTTATTGAACCGGATAAGAAAAAACAGTATCGAAAAGAAAAAATTGTGATCACGCCGGAAGACATTACCACGGTTACCCAACAGATAAAAACGGTATGGCAAAAAATACAGGACCGCAACTTTTATACCGGCTGTGGCAAACCCGAATGCCATTGGTGCAATTTTGTAAAAACCAATCATCTGGCCGTGGCGTTGCATGATTTGACGGATGAAGAGATAGCGGATTGA
>CAYHTC010000200.1:0-5106 GCA_964359445.1 uncultured Sediminibacterium sp.
ACTCTTTAAAAATGTTTCATTACGCTGGCAATTGGGAACCGGATTTAAAGTGCTGTTTGCTACCAATGGTTTGAATTATGATGCCGTCAGTGGGAGCCTGCTCCGGAATAGTAAATTAATGAGAACTGTGCATACCTATTTTTCAACAGGTATTGATATGGCAATTGGAAAACGACCTTTCCTGTATATTGGACCGCATTGGCAATATTTTGTGAGTAACCTTTCAAAAAAAGAGCAGACAAACCAGTATTTCAGCCTGTCAGCCGTAAAGATCACCTTTATCATCCCTCAAAAGAAAATAAAAATGCAACGATAATTCCTATACCTGTGTCAATACTAAAAATCAGTTTTATGCAACGCTCTTTTTTTGTAATGATTAGTATGTATTTACTATTCTCCGCCTGTATGAAAGATTCAGTAACAGAACAGTTCACTTTTTACCGGCCGGTTTACAGAACACGTGATGAAGTCAAGGAAGGTATTAAAAGCGATTCTCACCGGGCAATTGAGCAGCCTGGAAAAATAGTAGTGAAGGATCATTATTTATTTCTGAATGAAGTAGATAAAGGCGTTCATATTATTGACATAGCTGATCCTGCCAAGCCGGACAATATTGCCTTTATCGCGATACCCGGCTGTGTTGATCTTGCCATTAAAGGAACTTATTTATATGCGGATTGTTATACAGACCTGGTAACGATTGATATCAGCCAACCTCTGAATATTACTGTCAGGCAATTCTTAAATGGCGTTTTCCCGCACAGGTATTACCAGGGATTTAGTGCAGATACTTCAAAAGTGATCAAAGAATGGATCAGGGTTGACACAAGTGTCAATAAAAGATTCAGCGGTACGCTTACCCATCTGCTTAATAAAGATAGCAGGGTTTTCTTATCCAGTGCAGGAATGGCCGGTTCACAAGCCGCCGGAGCATTTGTTTCTTCCGCGGGTATTGGTATTGCCGGTTCACTGGCAAGGTTTGCTTTACTGGATAACAGGATGTATACAGTTAGTCACAATGATCTGAAAGTGTTTAATCTTACTCAGCCGGCTTCACCTTCTTTTGTATCATCTGTATCCCTGCAACAGGGAAACATTGAAACGATCTTCCCCTATAAAAATAAACTATTCATCGGGTCACAGTCAGGTATGTTTATTTTTAATGTGTCACTTCCTGATAACCCTCAAAAATACAGTCAGTTTACACATGCCCGTTCCTGTGATCCTGTGATTGCTGACGATAAATATGCGTATGTAACATTATCAGGAGGATCGGCCTGCGGTGGATTCAGCAACCAACTGGATGTAATTGATATTGCTAATCTTAGTAACCCTGTACTGGTCAAATCCTTTAATCTTACCTCGCCAAAGGGGTTATCGAAAGATGGAAACCTTTTGCTTGTTTGTGATGGAAAATCCGGCTTAAAGATATTGGATGCCACCATTGCCTCCCAGATTTGGCTTATTAAACAGGTTGTTGGTTTTGAGGCTAATGATGTGATTGCCATGCAGGGTATCGCGATGGTAGCAGCCAGAGATGGACTTTACCTGATAGATTATTCCAATCCGGGTAATGCTTCAGTAATTAGTAAAATCCAGATTAGTCAAAACAAATAATTATGAGAAGTATTGTAATGATTGCGTTGTTTTTTATTTTGATTAACAAAATAGCGGCACAATCAAAACCGGGTAAGCATACTTTTTATCTGATCCCGCAAATTGCTCTTTTAAATGGGGATCATTCTGCCAGCGGACAGATACAGTTAACAGGAGGTATTGAAAAAAAGAGATGGGGCATAGGCATAGGTACCGCTATAGATTATTATAAAGTGAGAACAGTGCCCTTGTTCGTGGATGTACGAACCGGTTTTGGAAAGGATCATTTACTGTTTTCGTATCTGAACCTGGGCAGTAATATTGCCTGGCCACTTGAATCACAATATTCCTATCCTGTACTTTACCGGGATACCCGCGGAAGTAGTTTCAGTAATGGGGTATATACTGATCTGGGTATCGGATATCATTGGATGAATGGTAAAAAAAACAGTGGAATGGTTATGAGCCTGGGGTATTCTACAAAAACAATCTCGGAATCATATTATGAGGCTATATACAGAGGCTTCCCTTCATCCATTATGGAGTATCATGAAAGAAAACTTGGATATACACTGAACAGGATTGTGATACGTTGCGGAATCAGGCTTTGAAACAGGTAATAGTTCTTACCAGGGTTAGCGATCTCAATGTTATTGAAAGTTTTGCAGTTTGTTATACCAGATTGGTGAGCAGGGATTATTCCATATTACCGATGAATTTCAAATTTCTCTGTATACCTGCATATTTACTTCTTTTAAGTGGCGAATGCTTAAAAATATTTATGAAAGCCTCTTCACTCATATCCTCCCACTCTTTTGCTGAGAGATTCAATATTTCGGGAATGGGTGTGAATGCTGTTTCTGTATGAGGTTGGCTAAACCGGTTCCATGGACAAACATCCTGGCATACATCACAACCAAAAAGCCAGTTATTAAATTTTCCTTTCATTTCAGCCGGTATCAGCGCCTCTTTCAATTCAATCGTAAAATAGCTGATACATTTACTGCCATCAACCACTTTGTTTTCATGAATAGCATCAGTAGGGCAGGCCTCCACGCATTTGCGGCAGGAGCCACAGAAATCTTTGGCAAATGGGTCGTCGTATACCAATTCAATATCTACTATTAATGTAGCAATAAAATAAAAAGAGCCGCTATGTTTGGTTATCAGGTTACCATTTTTTCCTATCCATCCGGCGCCAGTTTTTACGGCCCAGGTTCTTTCCAATACGGGGGCGGAGTCTACAAACCCCCGTCCATGTATCTCGCCAATATTTTGATTGAGGATGGCTAAGAATGTTTTTAGTTTGTACCGGATAACTTCATGGTAATCTTTTCCAAAAGCATATTTGGCAATATGAGGGGTATTCTGTGATTGAGATTGGTCAGGAAAATAATTTTGAAGAACGGTAATGACTGATTTTGCGCCTGGTACTAATTTCCGGGGATCAATTCTTAATTCAAAGTGGTTCTCCATGTATTGCATGTTGCCATGCATACCTTGTTGTAACCAGGCTTCTAATCGTCTGGCATCTTCCTCTAATTTTTCTGCTTTCGCAATACCACAATAGGAAAAGCCCAGTTGCCGGGCAGTTTCTTTAACGATGCGGGTATTGTGTTGAGGGATGTTCAATAATTTATTGGTTTATCGGGTATCAGTTATTTGTTCTATGTTCTATGTTGGTTTTCTTACTAATAAACCAATCAACTCTCTATTCCTCAGCATGCAGAATATGAAAAAACCTGTGTGCAACCGGAGCAATCAACACGCCAATATTGGTAATGAACGCTACTCCGCTGAAAAGGGCATAAAAGGATGAAAATATTTTTCCAATGGTTGTTTTTATTTCTGCTACCGGACCCATTCCGCTTAATATCATGGATGCATTGTGCAAAGCGTCAATCCAGTCCATGGGTCCCGAAAAATGATAGCCAACTACGCCAATTGCCAGACAGATACTGAGAATAACCGTTGCCACTATGGCATTTTTGTATAGTCGGTTATAGAATACTTTTTTTGAAGCAAGGGGCTCCGATTTGTTTTCATAATCGGTTACGAGGAAAGCTTTTTGAAGGTTTTTGGTTCTCATGGTCTTTTGTCTTATTTGCAGTTGGTAATTATTTGTTGATCAATTGAATTTTTGATATCCAGGTAGATATCCTTTTTTTCTTCACCCAATACTCCTTTGGTAAAAAAGATGCAGGCATAACCACGGCATTTATCAATCATGGGCCAGGTTCCGAATAATCCCGGACTCGCTAAAACCGTTGCATTTCCGTTTGCATCTGTTTCAAGAATCCATGCACCAAAACCATAATTATATCCCTCTGCCACTTTGGGAGCGTATTTGATCATGGAAGCCGATGTGCGTACTGTTTGCATAGCTGCCACTGCATTCCCGCTCAGTATTCTTTTTCCGTTAAAAATGCCATTGTCGAGCATCATTGATAGGAAATTCATATAGTCATTAGCTGTAGAAATGGCCCCGCCGGAGGGGTTAACTGCATTTAAACTGGAAAAGCTGGTATTACGCATCATTAACGGACGGGTAATACGTTCCTGCATCAGTTGTTCAAAGCTTCTTCTGGTAAGTACCTCCAGCACACGGCCTGCTATGTTCAATCCGATATTACTGTACCGGAATTCAAGTCCTGGATTTGATTCTATCTCTTTTTTCGAAGCAAAATCAGTTACTTCCTCTTCAAGGGTGGCATACTTTTTTCTGCTGAAAATAGTAACGGGTCTTATCGGTTCTGATTCAATGCCCGTTAAATGCGCTAAGCAATCTTTAATGGTGATATAGCCTTTGGAGTATTTGCTGAATATGGGTATAAACTTGCTTACTTTATCATCCAATGATAGCTTACCCTGGTCTATAAAGCTCATTACCAGCGCTGCGGTAAGCCATTTGCTGCAACTGGCAACAGGTGCCTGGGTTTTGGCATTAAAATCGGCACCCAGCGCCTTCTGGTAAATGATCTTTCCATCTTTATAAATTAATGCAACCACATTACCCCCCAGTTCCTTTTTGGCGGCTTCCAATTTTCTGTCAACCTCCGAAAAATCAGGTTGGGTGAATGCAGACTGAAAGAATAGCATAAAAATCAATACAGTACTGACTTTTGCGCAGTATTTTTTATTTTTTTCAGACATATTTTCCGAATTTTAGTATTGGATTGTCTTTTGTGTCTCATATTAAAGTTATTTCAAAATATGTACTCATTGGTAAACTGATTCTTGCCTGAACTTATTTGGTTCTAAAAAAGCCAGGATCCAGTTCCACAAAAACTAATAAACCTATTCTCATATGAACCTCAACAACTACACCATAAAATCTCAGGAAACCATTCAGGCAGCCCAGCAGGTTGCCTTTAATAATGGTAATCCTTCTATGGAAACAAACCACCTGTTAAAAGCATTGCTGGCTGATAAGGATAGTCCTGTAGAATTTCTGCTGAAGCGAAACAATGTAAATATTGCTTTTACAGAAAGTAAGGTAGACGAAAGTAT
>CAYHTC010000201.1:0-5104 GCA_964359445.1 uncultured Sediminibacterium sp.
ATATCTGAAGGCAGCACAGCATGTTTGTCAACCAGTTCCTGCACATAATTATCGCCAAAATCCCTTTGTCAGGAATTATATAAATCAGAAATGTCTTGATTGGGTTTGGTTTTGCTAACTGCCACCAGTGTAATATTTTGCTTTAACAGCTCAGCAACTATCTCCTTATATCTTTCAATATTTACAGCCATAATATATTTTTAAAAAATATCCTTCTCTGCGATTCAGCGGTGAAAAAAATCAATCACCCGCGGAGATTATATTATTTATTCAATGCCAGGTATTCCAACACCAACATATTATTATACGCCACACAATCATAATAAAACTTCCCCACTCCCGCCCCACCCATCCATTGTTTCAACGGATCCGGTAATATAGATGCCATGTTGGCAATAAAAAAAGAAAAGGACCCATCCTCAATTAATTCGTCTATGCTACCTGCTTCATAGGATTTTATTGCCGTTGGCTGAACACCCCATCGTAACAGGGAAGTACTCAGTATCACATCATCCATAAAACCATTGCCTTTCGCCAATGCATCCATGGCATCAGCTATCAGTTGTGGCTTTAATTTTTCGAGGCTCTGTATGGGCCTCACCAACATCAGCCTGGAGATATGATACAATATATTCGGCAACCGGCTGTAATGCGGCGAAACATACGGGGCATCGGTGATGTGTTTTTTTTCAGTCAATACTTTTTCAATTAGCTGCAAACTGGCGCTGTCGGCCGCTGTCCACGTAAGGTTATAGCGTTGTACAAAGTATAATACATTGGCCAGTACACATACATCAAAGTCAACCGGCATCTTTTTTCCAAACCAGGTTGAATAAGCGCCAATCGAACGAAAGTCTTTAAACGTATTTCGAACCGGTTTCTCACCCTTATTGGTGAACTGCTGCATCAGTGCATGCACCTGTTTGGCAATTGAATCCGGAGCATTCATGGCGAGCAGCATAATCACTGTATCGTCCAGGTCATCCGGTAAAGCCTGCGTTTTGTCGAATGTATTCATCCATCCGGCATTCGGAAATATTTTGGGTGTATCGGTGGGCCAGAAATTATAGGTAGACCGGCCCTTTTGATTTTGAAACTTGGCGTAAACCGGTAAACTGTAAGAGATTATCTGATCTGCCAGTTTTTGTTGCAGACCGGATAACTGCGGTTTTATATCCTGTAAGGTAAGAGAGATCAATCCGGTGAAGAAAATATTAATATCTGCTTTCTCTCTGTTTTTATTGAGCGCATATAAACGGTAAGAAGGGAAGATTCCTTTCGGGAAAACACCGCTTTCTTTGCTTTGGAGCTGGTTAATGCGGTTCAATAACCGCGTCATCACCAGGCTGTCATTGGCATAACCGCTGCTGATGCATAAAATGAGTACCAGGCATTTTATTTTTCGGGAATACTTCATAAAATATATATACGAGATTAACCGCGGGAATTATTTCAAGATACTCCTGCTAATCACTATCCGCTGAACTTCGGAAGTGCCCTCATATATCTGGGTAATTTTAGCATCCCTCATCAGACGTTCCACATGATACTCTTTCACAAATCCGTAGCCTCCATGAATCTGAACGGCTTCTGTAGTTGTCCACATAGCTGTTTCGCTGGCGAATACTTTAGCCATTGATGAGCTGAGGGTATAATCAAGATTATTATCTTTTTCCCAGGCGGCTTTAAAGCATAATAACCTGGCAGCTTCAATTTTAGTGGCCATATCTGCCAGTTTAAACTGAATGGCCTGATGGTGCATGATCTCTTTACCAAAAGCTTTTCGCTGTTTGCTATAGGCCAAAGCCAGTTCATAGGCGCCACTGGCAATACCGAGTGCCTGTGAAGCAATACCAATGCGACCCCCGGCCAATGTTTTCATGGCAAATTTAAAACCGAAACCATCTTCCCCAATCCTGTTTTCTTTGGGCACTTTTACATCCGTTAACAGTATGGAATGTGTGTCACTGCCACGAATACCAAGTTTATTTTCTTTGGGCGCGACCACTATACCGGGAGACTTTTTTTCTACAATAAAAACATTGATCCCCCTGCTGCCTTTAGCTGCATCGGTTTGCGCGATCACTAAATATACTGATGCCGAAGAACCATTGGTTATCCAGTTCTTTGTACCATTAATCAGGTAATGATCACCCATATCCTCCGCTTTGGTTTGCTGACTGGTAGCATCTGATCCTGCTTCCGGTTCACTTAATAAAAAGGCGCCGGTATACAGTTCCCCGTCTTTTTTCCCCTGGGCTAATGGCGTAAGGTATTTTTGTTTTTGTTCTTCGGTACCAAAGGCTTCGAGCCCCCAGCAAACAAGACTATTATTTACACTCATGCAAACACTGGTACTGGCATCTACCTTGCTTATCTCTTCCATGGCCAGTACATAGCTTACTGTATCCATGCCTGATCCGCCATATTTTGGATCAACCATCATGCCCATGAAACCCAGGTCTGCCAGTTTGGTTACCTGGTTATGTGGAAACAGTTGTTTTTCATCACGCTCAATAACGCCTGGTAAACAGTCGGCCCGGGCAAAATCCCTGGCCGCTTTTTGTATCATTAAATGTTCTTCACTCAATTCAAAATGCATTGTTCAGAGGGGTTTAAGGCTGCAAAAATAAGCTAACGGATGTTAGGATTAATGAAATAATAATTTTTTTTATTTAGCCTGTTTACACGCAATTGCAGATTGCTGTTACTTTTCAGAATTCCCTTGGTGTTTGAAAAAATCCTACAATAAAGGTAGCTATGCATAGGAGTATAATGAATACATGAATAAAACCAAATTCTGTATATACTATATGCGTAAGCGTAAAAAAGGAGATGAAAATACCTTCAACAATAATGAAATAAGCATAATTCCTGCTCTTACAAAGAATGGTTATAATAACAACGATGCTGAAAATACCAATAAGAAAAAATAAAATCCATCCAAACAAGGTATAGTCAGAAAAAACAGTATCGTTTATCCTATCCTCAGAATAGGAAAACAGAATTGTGTTACCATCGGGGTACGTGGTCATTCGGTAACCGCGAACCAGACCAATCAGGCCGGACAGGGACATTAAGAAAATTGAAATAAACCTGTATCTTTTCATCCAGTAAATAAATCTATCTAAACTTTCGATAACTTTTCACAAATTGTATAATTTTTTTTTTCAAATAATTGCCGGAAAAAGACAAGCCAATTAAATTATGCCGAACAATCATCAGCAAAGTCATGAACGGTCATTAGTGATCTCTTACATGGCTCTTCGAAAATGGGTAGGTTCTTTAGGGATACTGCTTCCTTTTGTAGTAATAGCCGGATCCCGGATATTTGATCAATGCACGCAGTACCAGCCTTCCATCAGTCATTATTATTATACCATCATGGGTAATTATTTTGCAGGCACATTGTGTGCTGTGGCACTTTTCCTGTTTTCCTACAAAGGCTATGACAGAGTAGATAATATAACCGGAAATCTGGCAGCGGTATTCGCCATACTGGTGGCTTTCTTTCCTACTGACGCGGATAGTGGTTCATTATGCCAGTTTATTTCCACCAGCCGGGTAAATTCTGTCAGCTATATCCATTATACGGCTGCTGCTTTGCTTTTTAGCAGTTTCGCTTTTTTTTCTTTGTTTTTGTTTACGAAATCCGCTGACAAAAAATCCAAAACACCCAGAAAAAAAATTCGCAACCACATTTATATTTTATGCGGGATAATCATCCTATCCTGGCCTGTATCATCTTACTGGGTGTCTGTCATTTATTGGAAAATTCATTGGCGGCGCTGGAAAAATATAAGCCCGTATTGGTATTGGAAAGTATTGCACTGGTTGCCTTCGGTATCTCCTGGATTATAAAGGGTGAATCAATCTTAAAAGACAATTGATCCGGCTATCCGCTATTATGCCTGCCAGATACAGGATTACTGCTTATTTTTGCAGTATGCAAAAGCGGGTTATTATTATTAAACTGGGTTCCGCCGTTATTTCCGGTAAGAATGGACAGATCAGTCGTTCCATTATCAAAAAGGTAGCTGCCGAAATAGCCGGTCTTTCCGTTAAATACCATGTGGTACTGGTTTCCAGCGGTGCGGTTGTAAGTGGTAAACCCTATATCCATCATTATAAAGGAACTTTAACCGAACGCAAAGCGGCGGCCGCCATTGGCAATCCCCTGCTGATCCGTTTATACCAGCAATATTTTGCCCATTATCAGATACCTGTTGCACAGGCGCTTTGTGAAAGACATCATTTTTCTAACCGGTCGCAGTTCCTGCAATTGAAAGAAACTTTCCAGACTTTCTGGGATAATGGCATACTGCCCGTAGTGAATGAAAATGACCTGGTTAGCAATGTAGAACTCAAATTTTCTGATAATGATGAGCTGGCTACACTGCTGGCTATCGCATTTGAAGCAGAAACATTATTTATCTGCACATCCGTAGGTGGATTTATGAACGACAGGCAGGAGATCATTCCTGTAATTGATAAAATTGACCGGACGGTGATGGCCTTTGTGAAGAAAGATAAGAGCAGCCTCGGATTAGGTGGTATGCTATCGAAACTCACTTTTACCAGGCTTGCCGTATCACTGGGTATTAAAGTGATCATTTGCGGACTAAAAGCAACATCCCCATTTAAGGTAGCTTTAGATGGTAAAACAGGAACCACTTTTTTGCCACAATCCTCTAACCTGAAAGCCCGGCAGAAATGGCTGGCCAGTGGTTCCATTACCATTGGAACCATTATGGTTGACAAAGGGGCCGCAAAAGCGTTGAATCAGCGGAAAAGCCTGCTAACGATAGGAATTAAAAAAGTACAGGGCAGGTTTACAATTAACGAAATTGTACAGTTAATGAATGAAGAAAATGAAATCATTGGTGTGGCACAGGTAAAATTGCCGGCATCGGATATCATAGATAATATAACAACCAAAAATGTAATTGCCGCACATGCAGACAATATTGTGATATTCTAACCTCTGTAATACAAAAAATGAACAAAGTAGAAAACCAGATTATACAAACGTATGAAGCTGCCATATCTCTGCGAAACCAGAAAGATAGTCAGCTAAAAAAACTATTGAAGGCCATCGCAACAG
>CAYHTC010000202.1:0-5072 GCA_964359445.1 uncultured Sediminibacterium sp.
TGCATAACTCAGCGGTACAAACACCGGTAAATGCCAGCGGAAAAAATAAAACGACTACATTACTGCCTTTTTGATCGGCCAGCGATACTTTGTTCTTATCGGTATCAAATAAAGAGAAAGCAGGAGCCTGTTGTCCGGTTTGAATACTCATAGTTATTTTTTTTATTAATACAAAACTAAAGGAATGAAGGCGTTTCGATAACCGATATCAGAAAAAAGTTTACCGGAAAATCAAATGCACATTTCAGGTACAAAATCAGGTACGTTTAATCTTCCCGCTGTTTTTTCCCTGATCTCTTCCACGCTTACGCCTGGCGCTCTTTCGCGCAAAACAAAGCCTTGCGGTGTAATATCCAATACGGCTAATTCAGTTACTACCTTTTTTACGCAACCCATCCCTGTTAAAGGCAGGCTGCAATTGCGCAACAGTTTGCTTTCACCTTTAGGGTTGGTATGCATCATGGCTACAATAATGTGTTTGGCGCTAGCCACAAGATCCATTGCACCGCCCATACCCTTCACCATTTTACCCGGAATTTTCCAGTTGGCAATGTCCCCCCGTTCACTCACTTCCATAGCGCCCAAAACGGTGAGGTCAATTTTGCCGGCACGTATCATTCCAAAACTCTCCATACTATCAAAAAAAGCGCCACCGGGCACCAGGGTAACCGTTTCTTTTCCTGCATTAATCAGATCCACATCTACCGCAGCCTCTTCAGGATAAGGCCCCATTCCTAAAATACCATTTTCACTTTGAAAGATAACCAACATCCCTTCCGGAATATAATTAGATACCAGGGTAGGAATACCAATCCCCAGGTTCACATACATGCCATCTTTCATTTCCTGCGCGATGCGTTTGGCGATGCCGAATTTGTCGAGCATGGTTTATTGATTTGTATTGTAAAAGTTATTCGTGAATCGTCAGTCGTGAGAGAGGGTCACGATTATAATTTCACCGTTTTCCTTTCTATCCTTTTCTCATACTCCCTGCCTTCAAAAATCCTGTGTACATAAATCCCTGCTATATGCACATCATCAGGATCAATTTCGCCGGGTTGTAGCAGGTGTTCTACTTCTGCGATAGTGATATCGCCGGCTTTGGCCATTGAGGTAGAAAAATTCCGGGTGGTTTTTCGGAATACAAGGTTACCCATGGTATCGCCTTTCCAGGCTTTTACGATAGCAAATGCTGCATGCAGTGCATGCTCCATCAGGTACATCTTACCATTAAATTCCCTGGTTTCTTTTCCGGCTGCTATTTCAGTTCCAAAACCTGCGGGGGTAAAAAAAGCGGGGATACCCATACCAGCCATTTCTATCCGGGTAGCCAATGTTCCCTGGGGTATCAGGTCAACTTCCAGTTCACCACTGAGCAATTGCCTTTCAAATTCAGCGTTCTCGCCCACATAACTGCTCATCATTTTTTTAATCTGTTTTGTCCTGAGTAATAAACCCAATCCAAAATCATCTATGCCGGCATTATTGGAAATACAGGTGAGGTTATTGACCCCTTTCCTTACAAGTGCAGCAATGGCATTTTCAGGAATACCATTCAAACCAAAACCGCCAATCATAAGGGTGGCGTCATCGGGAATATCATGAATGGCCGCATCAGCATTGGCAAATACTTTATTCATAAGGCAATCATTAACTGCACAAAGGTAGGGAATGCTTATTAATGGCCCTGGCCATAATTGAATACCTTACTCCTTTCACGTGTAGCGAATGCATCCAGGGAATCAATCAGAACCTTGAATTTAACAGGATTCGATGCATAGAATTTATAACTGGTATCGAATTTTCCTTTGGTGGTCTTATGCAGCAGAAGCACCGCTTCATAGAGGCGGATATTCTCTTTTCTTTTTTTAGCGGTACTGTCTTTTATTATCATCCGCTGGTATAATTCATCGGCACGCATCAGATCCCACATCATCACTTTCATACTGTCTACACCAATGATTTTCTTTTTCCCGGTTGACCTGCAACCGGAATAAATCAATCCCATAAACAGAAGTATGAGAAAAGGATATTTCATCGTAATTCCTGTTTATAACGTGATGCATTCACCACATCCAGTTCACTCAATATATCTACTGCTTTGGCTTTCTGCTCAGGTGTACCTTTTTTAAAAATTCCGATAAGCTCCTGCATCTTACCCTGCAATAAAAACTGAAGAATCATGGTATTGGCATTTTCTTTATTAAAAGCCTGCAGTTGGATTAATGCCTGCAGCGCGTTTGTCCTCGCTTCTGCTTCCGCATCTAATAATTTGTCCAATCCTGAGCGATAATACGTATAGATAATATCATGCACCTGGTTATAGCGGCTGTTGATCAGGTTTTCATTAAGCCAATAACGGTTTCTTGATCCGTCAAATACGCGCCAGCCATTAACATTTCTGCCTTCCGGTGCATTGTTTACAATATTCTGTGCCTTACGGAAATAGGCTTCACCGCCCTTGGGAGCAAATGAATCGTAATCTAACCCGATGATCATATAGGCATAATAGGCAAAGATGGCAGGCAGGTTAGCCGCCAGGGCATCTGTTCCCTGTACCCTGCTCTCATTGAATTCTACAGGCTGGAACTCAACATATTTAAAGACAATATCCGCATCTATATAATTAACAAGGGCTGTTTGATATGAGGTATTAAAAACCGGTCTGGCAGCCTGCACAGATAAAGTTGCTTTGTAAACATTCGTCTCAAGAATACTTTCAATATTCAGCAAAAAACTACATTCAATTTTTTCATTTTGCTGAAACTGATCGGTGGTCCATTTCCGGTTATTCAGTATGTTGTTTAGCTGGGTCTGCAGGGTAACAAATATTTTTTTATCAACGGTTGAATTAACCCTGGCAGCGGATACACTTACCCTTGCCTGCAATTCCTGTGCGTTAACAGCAGTGGAAAGAGAAGAGAAGGCAATTGCCATAAATAGAAATCGGCTATACATGTATTTGAGTTACTATGAATGTACAATTTATTTTCGTGAGTCGTCAGTCGTGAGAAAAGGTTATGGTGATCGAAAATTAAGATTAAAACAATTTTTTCTCACGACTCACGACTCACGTCTCACGAATCACTCCCTCAAAATAACAAAAAACGACAGTATGAGACTGTCGTTTTTTGTTATTTGCGTAAATTTTAGCTTATCTGAACAGGTCGCTATCGTTGTTTCTTCTGTAATAGATTTTATCCTCCATGAATTCCTGGGTTGCCAGGATAGCAGGGTTAGGCATTTTTTCGTATGCCTTTGAAATTTCGATTTGCTCTTTATTCTCATGAATTTCTTCGAGGCTGTCTGTATGACTGGCAAACTCTTCTAACTTATTATGCAGTTCCTCTCTCAAAGAGATATTGATCTGGTTGGCCCTCCTGGCAACGATGGCGATTGACTCATACAGGTTGCCTGTTTTTGATTTGATATCAATCAGACTTTTGGTTTCAACCACACTCGCTGTATTAGCGCTCATTTGCCTTCTTAGCTTGCTCATTTTTTCAGGGTTTTTAAAATGTTATTGGTTTGTATTTTATATTTATTTACTTCCTCAATGAATTTACTGTCAGTAAAACGCTCCCCAAATTCACTGCACTCGGATACCACTTTCTCATACCTTTCTATCTGCTTCTCTTCATAACTCATTTCAGCGTATTTATAATACGATTTGATCACCAGCAATTTGTATTCATCTGCTTTCTCAGAGTCGGGGAAATTATCAGATACATTGGTAAAAGCAATAGCAGCAGCTTTAAAAAAGCCGAGATTATAATATAACTCAGCCCCTTTAAACTCTTTCAGTTCGAGTTTCTCCCTGCATTTATCAATGATCTCTGTTGCATCTTTTGATCGGGCCGAACCGGGATGCGTATTAATAAAAGCCTGCATCAACTGCATGGTTTTATTGGTATTTGTCTGATCTAACTCTACTTTAGGTGATTGTTTAAAATAACAGTAAGCGCGCATGTAATCACATTCATCACCTTTGGGACTGGTAGGGAAATTCTCTACAAAACTTTTGAAGAGATTTTCAGCATTCAGATAATCTTTCTGGTAGTAATAGGAATACGCAAACTTAAAATACATATCCTCGTAACGCGTGGATCCTTTTACATAAGGAAAGATATCTTCAAAGAGCTGTTGAGCGTAATTGTAATTTTTGTTAGCATAATACTGCTCAGCCATTTTGTATTTATACTCATAATCCTTGCTCTTCATAATCTTCCCAAACTTATTGGAACAAGAAGAGGTAAGCAGCACTACCGATAACAATAACAGAACGATCCTATTCATACAAGTTGGCAAAATTAGTTATTTGCGGGCAATTTATACACTCAGATTCTTGTTTTGACCTCCGGGTAGTTAAGAATTACACAAAAAAGCCCCATTTTTCGCTTTCTGCGCCCTCCTTTCCGCGTTAAGCGTTCTGTGTTTTTTCGCTTAAAAAGGCCGCCTTATAAGTATAAGGCAGCCTTTTCGTGACTATTTATAGGGAAGAAGACTATTTATCGCCTTCTCCTTCCTGTAATTTGGCTTTGATCTCTGCCAGGGCACCCAGGTCGCCAAGTGTAGCTTTTTCTACCTTAGCCTGGATGTTTTTCACCGCTTTCTTGGTGTTGTCAGATTCTGTTTTCGCTTCTTTCTTAGCTGCTTCTTTCACATCAGCCTCCTGTTGTTCCCAGATACGGGCATGACTCAGAACGATACGTTTTTCATTACGATCGAACTCTATCACTACAAACTGGGCAGTTTCATCAGCCTGAACCTGCTTACCGTCTTCCTTGTTCAGGTGACGGTTAGGTGCAAATCCTTCCAGACCATACTGCAATTGTACCAAAGCTCCTTTGTCGTCCTTCCGGGTAACAGTTCCTTCATGGATCGTACCTACTGCAAAAGTATCTTCCAGTGAATTCCAGGGATCTTCTTCCAGTTGTTTATGTCCTAACTGTAATTTGCGGTTCTCTTTATCAATACTTAAGATAATGATATCAATCTGCTCACCTACTTTGGTATAATCGGTTGGGTGATTGAAACGCTTTAACCAACTCAGGTCGCTGATATGGATCATA
>CAYHTC010000203.1:0-5023 GCA_964359445.1 uncultured Sediminibacterium sp.
TGTTATCAGCCTCAATTTACGGGGATAATCGTTGTTTTGTCCAGGTATTATCTTTTTCAAGTTTATACTGAATCCGGTCGTGTAATCTATTTGCTCTTCCCTGCCAGAATTCAATAAGAACCGGCGATAAACAAAATCCTCCCCAATGACCGGGTCGTGGAACGGGTTTGCCTTGAAATTGTTTTTCTATTTCATCAACTTTCTTTTCCAACGTTGTTCTGTCTGTTACGGGTTTGCTTTGAGATGAAACCCAGGCGCCGATTTGACTTCCCCTTGGTCTGCTGTTAAAATAATTATCTGATTCTATGGCCGAAACAGGTTGAACAGTTCCCTCAATTCTAACTTGTTTATATAATTCCAGCCACAAAAAGGTCATAGCGGCAAAACTGTTTTCGGTTAATTCATTTCCTTTCCTGCTGTCATAGTTTGTAAAAAAGATAAATCCTCTTTCATCAAATCCCTTTAAAAGCATTATCCTGCCAGATGGTTTTCCGTTAGCCGTTGCAGTTGACAGGTGCATTACATTTGGCTCGTTTAATTTATTGTCAACTGCTTCATTAAACCAATCTTCAAACTGGTCAATTGGATTGCTTTTCAGGTCGGCTTCATTGATGCCATTGGAGATATATTCGTTTCTGAAATTGGAAACCAATTGTCGGATAGATTTTGTCCGAAAGTGATTAGTAATCGTTTTTAAAAAATTCATTTAGCAAAGAATGTTTTAAGATGTCAAAGTTATTCTCATAAGCCTTACTGTGCTGCGCGCATGCCCTGGATAACAAATATAGTTCTTTTAAAGAAAGAAGCCGGAGAGTGTGGGTCTCTTACACGTAAGGGTAATGCCCTGAAGTGTTAGTAAGTGGCAAGGTGGTATGGGGCGACCTGCAATTTGTGTAAAGGGCGATTGCATTTATACTTAATGAACAGCTGTATACGAAACCCGCCCGGACTGCCCTGAGGTAAGGAAGGGTATAGTGGTGTGAGAGGTATACCTCATGGCTTATTATCGGGCCATTTATAGATTTTATTTTGCCCAAACATCTTTTGTTTGTGGCGGTGGTGAGTAAGGAATATTTATTTCTTCAAGAACCCTTCGTAGATTTTTATAGAACGCCGGGTACTTAGCGGGCAATGTGTCTGCCAAATACAAAAAGTTAGCCTGGTTATCCGTAATCACAAGGAAAAAGCTTTAGTCCATGTTTGCTGTTTGGTTTGATTGTAAAATCTTGCGGGTGTTGGCAAACATTCAAATGCAATATTGAGAGTAGTGCAATATTCTCTTATCTGGTCAACACGTTGCTTTATGTTTGGTACGTCAGCAAACGTCTTTCTTGTAACAACAACCTTTTTCAGCTTTTTCAACGATTGAATTAAGCCGGTAAGGTCTGTCCATTCTGTTACATGCTTATCAATGTAAGCATCTGCATAATCGGCTTCTTTTCCTTCGTCAACTTCTACGGCTGTAATGAGGTCAATAAAATCGATTTTGTTCGCTGCAATAAAACCTTGTTTTTGTTGTTTGTCAGTTCCCTTCAAATCTTTATGTTGAAAAGAGGTTGGAAGAAGTCGCCATAAAAAATTTTGCGCCCTGCCGTAGAAAAAGTCGGCAATGTTTTCTGGTGTTTCAGGATTGAACGTGCCAACAATCAATATTTCAGTATCAGGGTTAACCATGTGGCTTTCCAAACGGTGTCTAATCGTTTTCTTCATCTTGCTGCGGAATTGGAAAATCAATATTGTTTAAGTTACAAAGGCTGTCAACCGTAGTCTTAACGTTGTTCAGAAGTTTTACATGAATCAGAGTATACACCCATTATTTATCCGCCATATAACCGTCACATTTCCGTCATAAATCAGCCATCAATTGGTTTATAAGATGTTCCTTTCTTTGAACCGGTTTTTATTAAAACTCCCTTGCCTGTTAATTCTTCAGGGTCATGTAAAGCCGTCCTGCTCAATAATTTCAGGGTCGGGTAATCCTGCTTCTTTACAGGTGCTGATAATTTTTAATGTGCCGCTTCCCCATGCATCAATGTAGCCACCTTTGAAACATACATCTACCTGCGTTTTTGGGGTAATCCTGCCTTAATAGCAATTGCCCGGTCAAACTTATAAATCGCTGGTGCCAACCCCAAAAACGCAAACAATTCACACCTCAGTAATTAAAAATTAATAATTACAATGCTCATTTACTTCCCCCAAACTCCAGACTCCTAACTCCTAACTCTCTTCGGATTTTTCGCTATAAAATCATCCCAGCCTTTTAATCCTTTTACTGTGTTGTTTATAATTGACGATGTTTGGTAATGATGGCAAAGAGCAACGGCTAATGCATCGGTGGCATCAAAATACTGGGGCTTTTCTTCAATGAGTAATGCTCGTTGCAGCATTTTCCAAACCTGGTCCTTATTGGCATTGCCATTACCCGTAATAGATTGTTTTACTTTTTTGGGAGAGTATTCCGTTACAGGAATTTTTGCCTGCATGGCCGCCGCGATAGCTACCCCCTGGGCTCTTCCCAGTTTTAGCATACTCTGTACATTTTTGCCAAAAAAAGGGGCTTCAATAGCGAAAGTGGAAGGTTGGTATAGTTTAATCAGTTCACCTACTTTAGTATGAATCATTTCAAGGCGGGCATAAATGTCTTTTTCTTTGGTAAGTTTCAACACATCCATTAAAATCACCCGTGGCTGGCCCTTTTCAATACGCAGCAAAGCATAACCCATTAATTGAGTACCGGGGTCAATACCGAGGATGATTGGCGGTGGAGAGGTCATGCGTTGTAAAAATACGGGGAAATGGGTTATTAGCTACTACCCCTCTTTTCAGTCTCGCAACTATCCCCGTTCTTTGCAGTCAAATAACCGAATTTCTGAATAAGAAACTGAAAATATTTCTCAATTACTTTGTAGGTCCCACGCTGTTTGTGTGGCTGTCGTATTCTATTTACCGGCAGATACAAAGGCAGGCGGATGTGCAGCAATCATGGGATCTCATCCTCTCCGCTTTTACGGGCCCCCGGTTCCGGATGTTTGGGTTGGTAATTATTTTGATGTTGGTAAACTGGGGTATTGAGGCCCGTAAATGGCAACTATTGGTTGGTCGTATCCAGAAAGTTTCTTTTTTTACTGCTTACAGGGCCATTTTATCCGGACAGGCATTTGCTTTTAATACACCCAACCGGGTAGGAGAATCGGCCGGCCGTTCGGTTTTTTTGGAAGAAGGTAACCGGTTACGTGGGATTGTTTTGTCTGTGGTGGGTAGTATGAGCCAGATACTGGTTACTTTTCTGATGGGGTTACTGGGCCTGATCTATCTGCGTTTTCATATACTTGATACTACACATTACGTAGAAGGATTGTCGGCTTTCTGGATAGATGGGCTTATAGGAATGATTTCTTTGGGTATCCTGTTATTTATCCTTTTGTATTTCCGGTTATCATGGCTGATCCGGTTATTGGAAAAAATACCGCTTATTGCGAAGCATCGGTTCTTTGTGCAGAAATTGGAAGATTTTTACTGGAAAGAATTAACAGGAATTTTAGTCCTTTCTTTCTGCCGGTATGTTGTATTTGTGGCGCAGTATGTTATCTTGTTAGAAGTATTTGATGTGAATGTGAACTGGATAGATGCCGCCATGATGGTTTGTGTAATGTTTCTGGTGCTGGCTATCGTGCCTACCATTGCGCTGGCGGAACTGGGTTTCAGGGGGCAAGTGAGTATCCAGCTATTTGGGTTGTTAAGTTCCAATACCGTAGGCATCATTGCAACAGCCGCCGGTATCTGGATCATTAACCTGATAATTCCTGCCATTGCCGGCAGTTTATTTATATTGGGAATCAGATTGTTTAGAAATCAATAATGTTGTAGTGAAGAAAACCGGTTTACTTTTTTTATTGATATTTAGTTGGCGTTCTTTAGCCGCGGGCGATGAATTCTGTGGTATACGTAACCTTGCTTTTCAGGAAGGAGAAAATATTTCTTTTAATGTTTTCTATTCTGTTGTTGGCCTCTATATCAATGCAGGCACGGGTAATTTTACGATCAGTAACGAACATTTCAATAACAGACCCGTATATCATATAGTAGGGTCGGGGAGTTCTAATCCGGGTTACGACTGGATATTTAAGGTACGTGACCGTTATGAATCTTATATAGATACGGCCACTATGCAACCCCTGAAATTTATCCGGGATATCAATGAAGGAGGGTTTAAAAAATATGAAAATATCACTTTTAACAAAAAGGCCAATACAGCCATTACTACCAATGGTGTTTTTAAAGTACCCGATTGTGTGCAGGATGTGTTGAGTTCCATCTATTATGCCAGGAATATCGATTTCAGTAAATACCAGATTGACGATAAAATACCTTTTACGATGTTTCTGGATAATGAGGTATTTAACCTTTACATTAAATATCTGGGTAAGGAAGTGATTAAAACCAAATACGGCAGATTCAACGCTATTAAGTTCAAACCCTTACTGGTAAAAGGTACCCTGTTCCAGGGCGGTGAAAGCATGTCTGTTTGGGTAAGTGATGATCAGAATCATATTCCCATTCGTATAGAAAGTCCGATTGTTGTTGGTAGTGTAAAAGTAGACATGATGCAATACCGTAATCTCCGGTATCCGCTTACTTCATTGATTGGTTTCAGATAAAGGAAAGGCACTAGGGCAGACAAATACTGTTTAACTCCGAATGCCGGTATGCATAGCGGCAAATAGAGACAACTATTATAACGGACAAACAAATTCCGGAGAATAAGCCCCCCAATAGTGACTGGTACTCTCTTTCGCCAATATAGGCACAGAAAACAATGGCAAAAGCGGAAATAATACCGGAAACCCCTGCCATTACTGCATTGGCAGTCCTGTTCGAGATCTCAATCCGGGTATTGCATGTTCCGCAATTAGTAGCTGAAAAATTATTCAACTGTACGAATTTCTTAAAAGGAATACGCTCCCCACAGCTTGGGCAGCAGGCAATTTGGTTTTTGGACATTGGATATCGGGTTTGTTTA
>CAYHTC010000204.1:0-4994 GCA_964359445.1 uncultured Sediminibacterium sp.
AAACGATAAGCGTTTTCAAAAAGGTTGATTGATTTTCTGTTTGCCCAGTTTTGTCTGCTGGCAGTTTCCGAGAGATACCCGGCTATGCCAAACAGCACCAAAAAAATAAGTATGTTACCCCATTTGATCTTTTTATCGGCAATGATTTTCTTCGGAATCCTTTTATCACTGAAATTGGTTGCGATACCTCCCGCTACGATCAGGGCAGGGAATATCCAGGGCGATTTAAAAGCCAGAAAGGTAGCAACGGTTGCTATAATCATGATCACCTGTGTAATGGTATTGTGTATGGCAATGCCAAAAATCCGGAAAGTTGAATACACAATAAAACCAATGGCCATCGGCTGGATAAATTTAAATGCATCCATGCCCAAACCCATATCGTCGAAATAATTCAGTAAGAATGATACACCGGCCATGAGAGTAGAGGCGGGCGCTATCCAGATCAGTAAAGTAAGAATGGCCAGGGGGATGCCTCCTCTTTTATAACCAATTAATGTAATAGTTTGTGTTGAAGAGGCGCCGGGCAGTAACTGGCAAAAACCATTGTATTCCAACAGTTCTTCTTCGGTCAGGTCTTTCCTTTGTTGTACAAAAGTTTTCATCATCATTCCCATATGCCCCTGCGGCCCGCCAAAGGCCGTTATGCTGTGTATGAAAACAGCGCGCAAAAAATGGGGATGATTAAATGATGACAATGGTTAGTTGGTTGCTTGAAAATGGAAATGAATATGCTGCTGTATGCTTATTAAATATTCAATCCGCCACAGGCGCTTACTACCTGGCCGGTTATATAGGAACTCATATCGCTGGCAAGAAATAAAGTGGTGTTGGCAATTTCCGCCGCTTTTCCAAAACGGCCCAATGGTATTTTTTTCAGAAACTCCGCAGCGCCCTCGCCGTCTTTCAGATAATGTGTCATATCTGTTTCAATAAAACCCGGAGCGATGGCATTGCAGCGGATATTGCGGCTACCCAGTTCCAGCGCCACTGATTTGGTGAAGCCGATAATACCCGCTTTACTGGCTGCATAACTGCTCTGGCCCGCATTACCGCGAACGCCAACTATGGAACTCATATTGATAATACTTCCGCTTTTTGCTTTCATCATGGGGCGAATTACCTGTTTGGTCATATTGAAAACACTTTTCAGGTTAATATCTATCACTTCATCCCACTGTTCCGGCGTCATGCGTAACAGGAGATTATCTTTTGATATGCCTGCATTGTTCACACACACATCAATTTTGCCAAATTCTTTTAATACCTCATTTACCAATGTTTCACATTCCGCGAAAACGCCTGCATTGCTTTTATAGGCTTTGGCTTTCACGCCCAGTAATTGCAGTTGTATTTCCAGTGCGGCGGCTTTTTCTGCGCTGCTGTCACTCACATACGTAAAGGCAATATCACTGCCCTGCTCTGCTAATGTTACTGCTATAGCTGCCCCAATTCCGCGCGCCGCGCCGGTTACAATGGATACTTTTCCTTCAAGAAGTTTCATATAATTATTTTATTGTTTTTGCCACCCCAAATATTCGGGGGAATTCGCCTGGTAATGATCCCGGTTAGAGATCATTTGATAATGGCTTATTTTATATTAAAAGTTTGTTGTAAACAAATGTAATACTTATCAGGATCATGTAAAATGACAGAGGTTTGATAATCCTTACTGATGATTATTAAAACAAAAACTTAATCTCATCAATATACTTCCGGTCATTACTAAGGCGTGGTATTTTATGCTGCCCGCCTAACTTTCCTTTACTTTTCAGCCATTCCATGAAAACGCCTTTTTTTAGTGAATGTATTACGGGAAGGGTAAGTGCGATGTCTTTGTAACGCTTGGCTTCATAATCACTGTTCAAAGATTTGAGGGCACAATCCAGTTCATAAGCGAACTGATCTGTAGTAGCAGGGGCTTCTTCAAATTCGATCAGCCATTCATGGGCCCCCTTGGTTTGATCTCCAAAGTATATCGGCGCCGCCGTATAATCAATAACAGTTAATCCTGTTTTTTGAGAGGCAATGGCGATTGCTTTGTCTGCATTATCTGCAATCACTTCTTCACCAAATGCATTGATGTACTGTTTTAACCGGCCACTTACTTTGATGCGGTAAGGACCGGTGGAAGTAAACTGTACCGTATCGCCAATCAGGTATCGCCATAAACCTCCATTGGTACTGATTACCAAAGCGTAATTGGTTCCTGTTTTCACATCTTTTAAACCGATTGTTTTCGGGTTGTCTTTACCGTACTCATCAACCGGCATAAATTCATAAAAAACACCATGATTTAAAAATAGCAGCATGCCTTCTTCATCCGGATTATCCTGTGCCGCAAAAAAACCTTCGCTGGCATTATACATTTCCAGATAGGTACATCCTTCCCCGATAATCTTTTTAAACTGTTCGCGATAAGGCAGAAAAGATACGCCCCCATGAATATATACTTCCAGTTGTGGCCATACTTCTTTTAAGGTTGACTTACCCGTAATCTCAAGAATTCTTTTAATCAGGATCATGGTCCAGGTAGGAACACCTGCAATAGATGTTACTTCTTCAGGTATGGTGGATCGCGCCAGCATTTCAATTTTACTTTCCCACTCATCCATTAACGCGATAGACAGTTCAGGTGTGCGTATCCAGTTGGCCCACATGGGGGTATTTTGCAGTAATACAGCGCTCAGATCACCATATTGTATGTTTTCATTTATTTTACTGATCTGGTGACTGCCACCAATTACCAACCCTTTACCGGTTAACAGGTCACTTTCTGTATTGTAATTGTAGTAAAGCGTTAAGACATCTTTGGCAGCCTGAAAATGGCAATCCTCAAGGCTTTCCCGGGTGATGGGAATGAATTTGCTTTTATCGCCGGTAGTGCCGCTGCTTTTGGCAAACCAGTTAACAGGGGTATTCCAGAGAACATTTTCTTCTCCCTGCATCTCCCTGTCTATATAGGGTTTCAGATCTTCGTATTCATGAATGGGAATACGTTCTTTGAATTTGCGGATATTAAATAATTCCCTGAATCCGAATTTACGGCCAAACTCGGTATTCTGACCATGTGTTACCAGATCCTGTAATACTTCCCGCTGGGCATCTACCGGATCATTGATCCATTGCTCAATGCGCCAGTGCCTGAATCGGGCCAAACGGGATATTGCGGGGCTAAACAGTTTCATATAAGGATTAGCGGCAAAATAAGCAATGAATGTGAGAATAGCTAAACCTTCCCCATTTCTATGATCCAGTCTTTTCGTTTCAGTTCAAAATTGGTACCCAGGTATAATCTTCTTACCTGTTCATCATCGGCCAGTTCTTCTGCGGTACCGTGTTTAAATATCTTTCCTTCAATAAGCAGGTAGGCCCTGTCGCAAATAGAAAGGGTTTCGTTCACGTTATGGTCCGTGATGAGTATGCCAATGTTCTTGTATTTTAATTTAGCCACAACGCCCTGGATATCTTCCACAGCAATCGGGTCAACGCCGGCAAAGGGTTCATCCAGCAAAATAAATTTCGGGTCAACCGCCAGGGCCCTGGCAATTTCTGTTCTCCTTCTTTCTCCGCCACTCAGGCTATCACCATTATTTTTGCGTACATGGTGCAGGTTAAACTCATCCAGTAACAAATCTAATTTATGCAGGCGTTCCTGTTTGGTAAGGGTAGTCATTTCGAGCACTGCCAGTATATTGTCTTCCACGCTAAGCCTTCTGAACACACTGGCTTCCTGGGGCAGATAGCCAATACCCATTTGAGCCCTTTTATACATGGGTAGTCTGGTAATATCCTGGTTATTCAGAAAAACACGTCCCTCATCTGGCTTAATCAGTCCCACCACCATATAAAAAGTAGTGGTTTTGCCGGCGCCGTTGGGTCCCAGTAAACCTACAATCTCGCCCTGCCTCACATCAATGGATACGTGTTTTACTACTGTACGGCCCTTATAACTTTTAACGAGTTCTTTTGTATGGATGGTCAGATTCAAGCGGAAGGTTTTGGCAAAAATAGAGGTTATGCAGTTGATATGACTGGTTATAGTTTATCTTAACACATGTTTTTCTAATGGATACAGGATGTATATTGCACCAATTTTATAAAATTACGGAAGCAATAAGGCCGTTTCCCGGTTAAAACACCTACTAAATACAGATGAAAGTAACAGAACATATACAGCAGGCTAAAGATACCCTGGTTTCATTTGAAGTATTACCGCCATTAAAGGGTAAAACCATTACTTCATTATATGATCATCTGGATCCGTTGATGGAGTTTAATCCATCCTGGATAAATGTTACCTACCATCGCAGCGAAACCATGTTCAAAAAAAAGGCAGATGGTACTTTTGAGAAAGTAGAAGTACGTAAACGCCCCGGAACAGTGGGTATTTGCGCCGCTATCATGAATCATTATAAGATTGATGCGGTTCCCCATATTATTTGCGGAGGCTTTACCAAAAGGGAAACCGAAGATGCATTGATTGACCTGGATTTTTTGGGGATCGACAATGTACTTGTATTACGCGGGGATGCCGCTAAAAACGAAACCGCTTTTGAGGCCGAGAAAGAGGGGAACTATTATGCCATAGATCTGTTACAGCAGGTAAACAATATGAATAATGGTATTTACCTGGACGAAGACATTAAGAATGGCGGTCAAACCAGATTCTGTGCGGGTGTGGCGGGATATCCTGAAAAACATTTTGAGGCGCCCAACCTGGAAATTGACCTGCTCAAGCTGAAACAGAAAGTAGATGCCGGCGCTGAATACATCATGACACAGATGTTCTTTGATAACCAGAAATTCTACGACTTCGTTAAAGCCTGTAAGGATATGGGTATTAATGTACCTATTATACCCGGATTAAAACCCATCACTAATAAAAAGCAATTGTCTGTACTGCCAAGAATATTCCATGTAGATATTCCAACCGACCTGTCTAATGAAATCATGAAATGTAAAACGGATCTTGACTGTGAGCAGGTGGGCGC
>CAYHTC010000205.1:0-4922 GCA_964359445.1 uncultured Sediminibacterium sp.
CTATACGCTTATTTACAGAGGGAATGGCGACCTTACTTCCGGCGCCAAAGCAAGAATGCTGGCCAGCTACCTTCATCAGTAAGTTTATCAACTTTTATACGAAAGGGGGGCCGTTTTATTAACGGTCCCCCTCTTTTATTCATGGGTACCGAATTCCATATCATCACCATCCAATAATTCCCGCTCAATTTCTTCCATCTGTACTATATCCCAGGCTTCCGATTCGCTTGGGGTAATATTCAAGACTTCCAGTATTTCCAGTTTGTTGAGTGTTTCTTCTACCGGAGCCTGTAAGGAGCAGATTACAAAAGATGCATGATTCTCATAGAATGACCGTTGCAATGCTGTAAGTGTTATAGCGGCGTTTTCTTCCATTTTGGAAACCGACCGCAGGTTCAGAATCACATTTTTTACCTCTTTTTGCAGTTGAGAACCGCAGATTTCAGCTATTTCTGCTGCTATAATGTCAGTAAACTCCGGTTTAAGCGGCGTTACTACTGTAAATTTTTCCCTGGTATCAATTTTGACCTTCATAGATTGAGTAAATTACATTTAACACTGTGTGTATAAGTGCATCACAACTTCGCTCAAAAATATTCGTTATAATTGTATAAATCCAAAATAAAGCCATGGATAATAATTTTTCAGCACAGGTAAAAGAGATTATTTCCTTCAGCAGGGAAGAAGCGCTCAGGTTAGGTAATGATTTTATAGGAACGGAGCATTTGTTGCTTGGGTTGATCCGGGATGGCGATAATACGGCCATTAAGGTATTGAAGCAATTGAATGTTGACCTGTATGAACTTCGTAAAGAAGTAGAACTTGCCGTAAAAGATAAAACGGGCAAAAATATTGCCAATATCAACAGCCTGCCATTAACCAAACAGGCAGAAAAAGTGATACGCGTAACGGTACTGGAGGCTAAGGCGCTGAAAAGTCCTTTGGTTGAAACAGAGCACCTGATGCTAAGCATCCTCAAAAACAAAGAAAATATTGCCACTCAGATATTGAACCAGTTTGATGTGGACTACGACCTGTTCCGCAATGAACTGGGTATGGTAGGCACCGGTACGCCACCGGCGGCGCCCCGCAGTGAATTTAGTGATGAAGAGAATGATGAATTTGAAGAAGAAAAGCGCGGGGCCGGTTATCAGCAGCAAAGAGCGGGAAAACAGGCCAGCGCTGCAAAAAGTAAAACACCGGTGCTGGATAATTTTGGCCGTGATATTACTAAATTGGCAGAGTCGGGTACACTGGATCCTATTATTGGCCGTGAAGAAGAGATCGAACGCGTAAGTCAAATATTAAGTCGCCGTAAAAAGAACAACCCTATATTAATTGGTGAGCCGGGTGTGGGCAAAACCGCCATAGTAGAAGGATTGGCATTGCGTATTGTACAAAGAAAAGTTAGCCGCGTTCTATTTGATAAAAGGGTGATCTCACTTGATCTGGCGGCGCTGGTTGCCGGTACCAAGTACCGTGGCCAGTTTGAAGAAAGAATGAAAGCAATCATGAATGAACTGGAAAAGAACAGGGACGTGATCCTGTTCATCGACGAAATACATACCATTGTTGGCGCCGGTGGTGCCAGTGGTTCATTGGATGCATCGAATATATTTAAACCGGCATTGGCCAGGGGAGAGCTGCAATGTATTGGTGCATCTACCCTGGATGAATACAGAATGTATATTGAAAAAGACGGCGCACTGGATCGTCGTTTCCAGAAAGTCTTAATCGAGCCACCAAGTGTAGAGGAAACCATACTTATCCTGACTAATATCAAATCGAAATACGAAGACTTTCACAACGTAACCTATTCAGATGATGCGATTGATGCCTGTGTGAAACTTAGCGACCGGTATATGACCGACAGGTTACTGCCGGATAAGGCCATTGATGTTTTGGATGAAGTAGGGGCCAGGGTGCATTTGAAAAACATTAATGTTCCGCAGGATATTATTGAACTGGAGAAGAAAATTGAAGACGTTAAGAACGAAAAGAATAAAGTGGTCAAGAGCCAGCGTTTTGAAGAAGCCGCTTCTTTACGTGATACAGAAAAACGCTTAGGTGAAGAGTTGGAGAAAGCAAAAGGCCAGTGGGAAGAAGAAAGCAAAAACAAACGTTATCCCATTACCGAGGAAAATATAGCGGAAGTGGTGAGTATGATGACGGGTATACCCGTAAAACGTATGGTGCAGGCCGAAACAGACAAATTGCGCCGTATGGGTGAGGAAATGAAAGATATGGTGATAGGGCAGGATGAGGCCATAGGAAAGGTGGTAAAAGCCATACAGCGTAACCGTGTTGGATTGAAGGATCCAAGAAAGCCGATTGGTTCCTTTATTTTTTTAGGTCCAACGGGTGTGGGTAAAACGGAAATGGCAAGGGCATTATCGAAGTACATGTTCGACTCTGAAGATTCGCTGATACGAATTGATATGAGTGAGTACATGGAAAAATTTTCAGTAAGCCGGTTAATTGGCGCGCCTCCCGGTTATGTGGGTTATGAAGAAGGCGGACAATTGACGGAAAAAGTACGCCGTAAACCTTATTGTGTGATTTTACTGGATGAGATTGAAAAAGCCCATCCGGATATCTACAATATTCTCCTGCAGGTTTTAGATAACGGACAATTAACGGATGGCCTGGGCAGGAAAGTTGATTTCAAGAATACGATGATCATTATGACTTCTAATATTGGCGTGCGCCAGTTGAAAGAGTTTGGTGATGGGGTAGGATTTGCTACAGCTACCAGGATGCAGAATGCGGAAGAGAATAACAAGGCGGTGATTGAAAAGGCATTGAAGCGCACCTTCTCTCCGGAATTTCTGAATCGTATTGATGATGTTGTGGTATTTAATGCTTTGAATAAAGAGAATATCTTCAACATTATTGATATCCTGATGAAGGGGGTAGCTAAGCGTTTGCAAAATTTAGGGTTCTCGTTAGAGCTTACCGCGGAGGCAAAAGAATTTATTGGAGACAAAGGATATGATGTTCAGTATGGCGCAAGGCCATTGCACAGGGCCATACAAAAATATCTCGAAGATCCTTTGGCCGAAGAGATCCTGAACATGACCATCAAAGAAGGAGATACGCTGATCGCAGACCTGGATAAAGAATCGGGGAAGTTGACATTCAGTTTCCGGAAAAAGGTGGAAGAAGGAGCCAATGTATAAAGTAAGTACAGTGTAATTCAAGAGCCCCACAATTGCGGGGCTCTTGAATATCGAAACTACTGTGTCTTACACTATTTTGTTCCCCAGCGAAATGTATTTAACTCAATGCCGGCGAGATCCAACATTCTGTCAACCACCGTTGCGGCAACTTGTTCAATAGTTGTTGGCTTACTGTAAAACGAGGGTGTGGCGGGGCAAATAATACCGCCAGCCAGGGTTACCGTTTCCATATTTTTTATGTGAATGAGATTGTATGGAGTATCTCTCACCATTAAAATCAAATTTCGCCTTTCTTTCAATACCACATCCGCGGCACGGGTAACCAGGTCATCGCTAACGCCGCTTGCGATCCTGCCAAGTGTACCCATACTGCAGGGGGCAACGATTAGTATATTGTATTTTGCCGAACCGGAAGCAAAAGGCGCAGAGAAATCATATTTGTCAAAATATGGGAAAGGGTAGTCTTTGTAGGCCTCATTACCCAGTTCTGCTTTCCATATTTCTTTGGCATTCGAACTCATCACTATTCCCAGTTCTTCATATTGATCTTTCAGCAAAACCAGCTTATCCAGCAATACTTTCGCATAGACGGATCCACTGGCCCCGGTTATTGCAACGGCAATTTTATTGCTCATACAGGCTGTTTGATGTAGTGACAAAGGTAAGTTCAAAAAGTTACCGCTGAACTCAGAGATTCTTGTACATTATCTCATAGTATTCATGTGCCATCCGGTTACTGTCGAACTGGAAGCGAACATCTCTCATGCCATTCTTCTGTATCTGTCTCCATGTATCAAAGTTATCATAGTAAATAGGCAGGATCTGCTGTTCCAGAATTTCATATAATTTGTTCAGATCATATTCATCCTGTTCATGAACGGTCATATTTTCATAATCCGCTTTCGGTACCACAAAGCCATTGTTTCCATGGTTTACAAATTCCGGTATCCATCCATCATCAGTAGAAAAGTTTACGGCGCCATTCATGGCCGCTGTCATACCGCTGGTTCCGGATGCTTCCCTTGGTACGCGGGGATTATTCAACCAGATATCTGATGCCTGTTTTAAACGTTTACTGAGGGCCAGTTCATACCCAATCATCACAGCTACATTTTTATAATTTTTGCTCAGATGAACCAGGGTATTAAACTGCGAAATGGCAGGATAATCCGCGGGATAAGGTTTGCCTGCCCAGATAACCTGAACCGGGTAACGGGTACTACTGAGCAATTTTTCAAAACGATCCATATCATAGGTCAGCATATCCGCACGCTTGTACCCTGCAAACCTTCTTGCCCATACAATCGTTAGTATATTCGGATCAAATATTTTTCCTGTCTGGTCAGCAACAATTTCGAATGCCCTTTTCTTCAGGTATTTTTTTCTGTCATCAAATGCATAGTCATTATTTTCTTCCATCGCACGGTGCATCTGTTTATCGGACCAGTAGCGCCAGTTCTGTGCATTGGTAATAGAAGTTATCGGGCAGATACCTTCGTATTTTTTCCACATTTCACTGCTCACCACCCCATGAAGGGCAGAAACACCATTGGCTTTTCTCGCAAAGCGAAGCGCGGCTAATGAGTGACTGAACTGATCATCGGTAACACCGGTAATTTTGCGAACCTCATCAATACTGAGACCACAGAAATAGCTCATTTTATGACAAAGATACATATCATGTTTTTCGTTACCGGCTTCTTCCGGGGTATGCGTTGTAAATACGAGATGTTCCTTTACTTT
>CAYHTC010000206.1:0-4827 GCA_964359445.1 uncultured Sediminibacterium sp.
TTGGCAGTAAGGTAACGGCCCACCTGCGACTGATCGGTACCAAAATATGAGAGTTCGAGAAAGTACCCACCTATCACACCACTAATAATATTATACTTATCCTTCCAATCAATCCCCTGGGTGGTTATACCGGTGGTAATTACATTCAGTTTACCCGAGGCGCCACTCACTTTTAACGCGTCGGTAAAGCCTACCCCTTCTGGTAAATAGTGTACAATGCAATAGCCCGCGACGAACATGCCGATAAAAATAATGAGCAGTTGTAACTGTTGGGTATAGGCAACCGCTTTGGCGCCGCCACTTACTGTGTAAATGATAAGCAACCCACCCATTACAATATTGGTCCAGAAAATATCCCATCCCAATAAAGACCTTAATTTGATGGAATGATCATAAATACTGATACCGGTAGACAATCCCCGTGACAATAAGAAAAGAAAGGAAGTAAGGGTTCTTGTTTTCAGATCGAATCTTTTTTCCAGAAACTCATAAGCGGTAAACACTTTCACTTTATGAAACAGGGGAACAAATGTGATACAAAGGATCACCATGGCAATGGGCAAACCAAAATAGTACTGCACAAAACGCATTCCATCTGTGAAAGCCTGACCGGGCGCGGATAAGAAAGTAATGGCGCTGGCCTGCGTACCCATAATGCTCAATAAAACCAGGTACCAGGGCATGCTACGGTCGCTAAGAAAATAGCCTTCCAGGTTTTTAGCCGTGCGGCTTTTATATAAACCGTAAGCTATGATCGCTGTTAAAGTAATACACAGTACTATCCAGTCTGGTTGGCTCATGCGAAATATTTAGTTAACCAGGCAAAAAAGATAATCAGCAATACCAATACGCCGATCACAATTAAGTACCAGCGTTGCCAGTAAGAGAAAAAGGGTATGTTTTTTTTATCAGTCATAGTATAGTCACTGCCTAACAAAGTTTACAACCAATCGTAACCCATTTTATTTTTTTGTACCACCACTAATCAATCCACCGGCAAGCAGGCCCAACATCAGCCCAATAACCAGTCCGATCTTTACATTCTTAATAAAAAAGCCAATGGCAAGTCCAATTATCAAAACCGTAAAAATGCCTATTTTTTTTCTGTACCGCATAGCAACTATTTATTTTCAGGTAATGCGATGAGATTAGCCAGTAAACGATAAGCGCCGGGTATACCAGCGGGTAATTGGCGGAATAATACCAAACTAACATACGCAAAATTACCCTTACCATATTTAGCTATTGCCAGGCTTCCTTTACTTTCTTTTTCACCGGTATCATGCATGGCCAGTGGCATTTCGTAGAGAGCATCTGCCTGGTCTGCCTGGTAGGTGCTGCGCTCCTGTACCCATCCCTCAAAATCCGCATCAGTAATGGTATTGGGGTAATTGAGAACAGGATGCTGTGGTAACAGGAAAGTAACTTTAGCATTTTCCTCCGTTACTCTCGATCCGGAACTGATAAAGAAAGGATAAGGTCCTAATTTAATTCGTTTGGTTCCCACAGAATTACTTTTAATATACTGTGCAATCAGGTTACCCCCTTTTTCAACGTATCTATTCAGTATATCGCTTCTGTTTGTCAGGTATTCAAAAATATTACTGGCCCTGATTCCTGTAATAACAGCATCAAACTGTGCCAGGTTTTCTTCAGTAATATCCGCTTCACTTAACAGGGTTACTTCATACCCTAATTCTTCCAGTGCCTGCGGAACTTTATCGCCCGCGCCAATAATGTAACCAATTTTTTTACCTTTTATTTTAATATTCAGGTTTACCAGATTGGTTTTAGCCGGTGTAAAATAAGTGATGGTGGGTATATGGTCGTAGTCAATACGTTTTGCATTACCAATAAAGGTATGCTCATTGCCTGCAGACAATGCCAATGTTTCTTTATAATTATCAGATTTTGAAAGAGGTACAAATTGTAATAATGAAGTACCGTTAGTGTCCATTACACCATTTTCAGATGTAACCGCCCGGCGCCTGAAAAGTTGTACCGTTGAGCTTTCAGTAAAATGACCTCTGCCATTTTTGGTATTTTCTTTTTCAGTAATGGCCACCGGTAGTGTAGCGCCATTTAATGAAACATAATTTTCCCGTGTAAAACTGCTTTCCACCTGGGGCAATACTACCAATGGCTGGTAAAGTTCTCCTTTGGCCGGATCCACATATTTGTATTGTACGGGTCTTTTGATGCTGAAGTCCTCCCCTTCAATGGTTACTGTATATGCTGCAATAAAAGGAGCGTCATTCCATGCTTTACCAATCATGGTTTGATCCCGAACATCAAAGATTCCTTCTTCCTTTGGGTATATTAACCAGTAGGGCTGGGATATTTTTTTATCCGGCGCTACCTGAATGGTTGTATTGAATGTAACATTTGTATTCAATAACAGTGGTACATGTAATGCAGAATCAAAATTATCAAGCCGGATATGTTTTAGTGTCGCCTTTACATCATTCCGCTTATTTAAAAAGAAACTCAGATTCAGCACATCACCCTGAATCACGTTTTCCTGGCCAGTGGTGGCTTCACTGAATAAGGCGGCACAGGCTTCGATCAGTTCCTGCGTTTCCACTAATTTTTTATCACGCCAGCTACTGGCAGGTAAGTTTTTGATGGCACGATATAATGTAACCAATGCCGGAACGGAGGCACCGGGTTGCTCAAAATTGTATTGACTGATGATGGTATTAATCTGTGTTTGAATGTTATCTCCCCCATTCATTCTTTTCCAATCCGCTTTAATACCATCCATTAAATTATTTTGAGGGGCATCGCCTCCCAGTGTTTGAAAGTATTCAATAAGCTGTCCCCTTCTCCTTGGTCTGCCCTCACCCTGGCTCTTATGCATGGTTCTTGCCTCGGCGCCCAGCTCTCCATAACTTTTCCCCAGTAAGGCATTATAACCGCCTATCTCTATTTTAAACTGGTCGTTTGACGTGGTATTGGCGCCGCCAAAATTAAACGTGTTCCACAAAATTCTTTTTGCCTGCCAGGGTTGAACGCCATAGTTTAACTGTTCAGTAAAGCGTTTGGGGTCCGCTGCTGCTGTATAAGCTTCCTGTGCCAATACGGATGAAGCGCCATGATGTCCATGTCCGGCGCGGGCATCTCCCGGGAAACGGGTAATGATCACATCAGGCTGAAATTTTCTGATCATCCATACGATATCACTCAATACTTTTTCCCTGTCCCATATCCGCAAAGCTTCTTCCACTGATTTACTGAAACCAAATTCATACGCGCGTGTAAAATATTGTTCCGCGCCATCCATACTTCGGGCAGCCAGTAATTCCTGTGTTCTTATTAATCCGAGTTCAATACCCTGTTCACTACCTATCAGGTTTTGTCCGCCATCACCTCTCGTTAAACTTAGGTATCCTGTTCGGTATAATTTTTCTTTTGCCAAATAAGGAAGCAATCCATTGTTCTCATCATCCGGATGAGCTGCTATATACAGTACACTGCCTAATACATTCAGTTTTTTCAGTTGCCGGTAAATCTCTGTACTGTTATAGGTAACAGGAATCTGAGCTTTAGAAGCTGAGAAAAGAAAGGAGTATGCAAAAAGCAGCATGCAAAACGCTATACGCAAAACGTTGAAGGCTTTTATAAGTTTTGGCATATTGGGGCTCTTTTAAGTATTCCGAAGATAACCTTAGTTATAATAATGTACTGAACCGTTCAGCATATAATTTTCTCCGCGAAACTCCGTATCTCTGTGTTGAAAAAAAATAGAGTTACGCATAAATGGTTTTCAACACAGAGGTACAGGGGGCACAGAGATACACAGAGAGTTGGGTGTTTATTGTCCAACAAGAAATACCGCATTGGAAAATAATAGTTGCCCGTTTTCCCAAAAATTTCTGAATAGTGGATCTTCCGTAAAATAAATAATACTGCCTGATCCCATATCCTGGGCGCCAATGACCACGCCATCTTTCAGTTTGGTTTTTAATTTATTTCCGGCAAAGCCGGTTATATAGGCTTCTTTCTTCATCAATCCCACATTCCATCCATCTTTTAAAAATTCAAATACGGTACCATCCTGTTTCAAAGTAAAATAGTAATCAGGATACCCGAAAGCAAGGGGGTGCGTATTATCCAGTTCCAGTTTATAAATGGCTCCTGGTATGGAATTGCTCAACCATTCCTTTTCCCTATCGCCATACTTTTTCACATTGGCATAGTCAGATTTATCTTCTGTTTTATCTTCTTTAATTTTTATGCCCCAGTCAGCGCCCGCCAGAATAGCAACTGCATTATCAATGGCTATCAGTTTACCGCCACTGCGAACAAACTCTTTTAATTTTTCTGTGGTGGCTTTATCTCCCAGTGTTTTATAATTTCCATCGGGAAGAATGAGTACCTGGTAATTTTTCAGACTAACCCTGCCAATATCCGCCGCATTAATAAGGGTAACAGGATAGTCTAATTGTTTTTCAAAGAAATGCCAAACTTCACCTGCCCCGCCGGATGAGGTTTGTTCCCCTGTAATCATAGCCACATTCAAAGCGCTATTGATGATCTTCACACCGGGCGACCCAAAATCCGTACCCTTATCCATAAAGCCGGTTTCAACAGCCACTGCCTGCACTGTAAATTTCCGGCAGGCTTCATTGGCAACTTCGTTCCAGTTACCGGGATTACTGGTTTTTAATATGATGAGGGTTCCCCTGTCGTAATTTTTTCCACCATAGGAAAAGGGTTTTTCTGCAAAGCGGACTTTGATACCATTCTTCAACAAATGGGCCAGTACTTTTGCCGCATTGAAAGACTGATAAGGTATCAATACCCCATAAGAAGCATTCACATCCG
>CAYHTC010000207.1:0-4815 GCA_964359445.1 uncultured Sediminibacterium sp.
TATCCTGAAAAACTTGTTTTTGACGGATTTCAATATCGAACCACCCGGATGAATGAAGCTGTTCGACTAATATACACGCTGGGAGCAGATTTCAGGGAAATAAAAAACCGGAAAAGCAACAATAATTTGTGCCTTTCCGGTGAGGTAGCCGGTACGGGAATCGAACCCGTCTTTGCCCCGTGAAAGGGGGCTGTCCTAACCGATAGACGAACCGGCCGTTTTGTTTAACGGGACGCAAAAATAGGCTCATGAGCCTTTTCTGCCAAAACATTTTTAAGAATTGCTGATTTACACGTGTTTGTAGTGGGTTAAACGAGAAGCCAGGGGGGTAATCGTGAGCCGTGAGAGTTTTATTCAGCATTAACCCACAGCCAGCTATTTTCTTTTCATGATTTACCCATTGCTCCCATCACCTCAAATCGTCAGTCTAACCTCTAACCTCTATCATCTCACCCCCAACCCCTAACTCCCAACTCTTCACACTACCACCTGTTAGCAAAAAATTATCACCAAAAATCCTCTCAATCCTTGTAAATTTGCAACTCGTTTAGCATTTTTAATCATTTAAATAGTATTCATGAGTACAGTTAAAGTTGCCATTAACGGTTTCGGACGTATCGGCCGTTTGGTATTTCGCCAGATCTATAATATGGATGGTATTGATGTAGTAGCCATCAATGATCTGACCAGTCCTAAAGTATTGGCACACCTATTAAAATACGACAGTGCACAGGGTCGCTTTGAAGGCGCCACTGTTACGTCTACAGAAGACTCAATCATCGTAAACGGAGAAACTGTAAAAATATATGCACAAAGAGATCCTTCTCAGATACCCTGGGGAACCCATGGGGTAGATGTGGTGATTGAATCAACCGGTTTCTTTACTGATAAAGACAAAGCAGCGGCTCACATTACGGCAGGCGCCAAAAGAGTAGTTATCTCTGCTCCGGCAACCGGCGATCTGAAAACAGTTGTTTTTAATGTGAACCACGCTATCCTTGATGGTACTGAAACCATCATCTCCTGTGCATCATGTACCACCAACTGCCTGGCGCCAATGGCGAAAGTGCTGAACGACCAGTATGGTATTGTAACCGGTATTATGACCACCATTCACGCTTACACGAACGATCAGAATACATTGGACGCACCACACCCGAAAGGCGATTTGCGCAGGGCAAGGGCCGCTGCCGCTAATATCGTTCCTAACAGTACCGGCGCCGCTAAAGCAATTGGCCTGGTATTACCTGAACTGAAAGGCAAACTGGATGGTTCTGCACAGCGTGTGCCAACCATCACCGGTTCTTTAACTGAGTTAACAGTGATTCTTGGTAAAAAAGTTACTGATACAGAAATCAATGCAGCCATGAAAGCGGCCAGCAATGAAAGCTTCGGTTATAATGAAGATGAGATCGTAAGTTCGGATATCGTTGGTACCCATTTCGGATCTTTATTTGATGCCACTCAAACCAAGGTAATCACCGCAGGCGATGCGCAACTGGTGAAAACAGTTAGCTGGTACGATAATGAAATGAGCTATGTAAGTCAGTTGGTTCGTACCGTGAAATATTTCGCGGGATTAATCAGTAAATAAAAATAGTAACCGAAAAATGCCGGACTTAGTTCCGGCATTTTTCTTTTGAGATGCCTAATCATTCAAATCATGAGCAGATTTACCACACATCATTTCAAAGGACAAAAAGCATTGATCCGCGTAGATTTCAATGTGCCATTGGATGCAGCATTCAATATTACGGATGATACCCGCATGCGGGCAACCATCCCTACCATCAACAAAATATTGGCCGATGGCGGATCGGCGATTCTGATGAGTCATCTGGGCAGACCCAAAGATGGCCCAACCGATAAATATTCTTTGAAACACCTGGTAAATCACCTGGTTAAGTTATTGAACGGTGCCACCGTAAAATTTGCTGATGATTGTATTGGAGCATCTGCTTACGAAAAGTCGGCCGCCTTACAACCCGGTGAAGTTTTATTACTCGAAAACCTCCGCTTTTATAAAGAAGAGGAAAAGGGAGATATCGGTTTTGCGGAAAAACTAAGCAAGCTGGGTGATGTATATGTGAATGATGCATTTGGTACCGCACACCGGGCGCATGCTTCAACAGCGATAATTGCACAATTCTTTCCGGGGGATAAAAAAATGTTTGGACTGGTGATGGAGGGGGAAGTATTGAGTGCGGAGAAAGTGATGCATAAAAGTGAGCGGCCTTTCACTGCTATCATTGGTGGTGCCAAAGTGAGTGATAAGATACTGATCATCGAAAATTTACTGGAAAGAGCTACTGATATTATTATCGGTGGTGGTATGGCGTATACTTTTATGAAAGCGCAGGGGGGTAAAATAGGGAGTTCATTATGCGAAGATGACCGTTTGGAAACCGCGGTGGAACTGTTAAAAAAAGCAGCCGCGAAAGGCGTAAACATTCATCTGCCCTCCGATTCTGTGATCGCTGATAAGTTTGCGGCAGATGCCAATATCGCGTATGCACCCAGTAATGCTATTCCCGATGACTGGATGGGCCTGGATATTGGTAAGGATGCCTGCGAACAATTTGCCGGTTGCATTAAAAGATCCAAAACCATTTTATGGAATGGTCCGATGGGTGTTTTTGAAATGGAAAAATTTCAACACGGCACTAAGGTTGTTGCTACTGCCATTGCAGAAGCAACACAGGCGGGCGCTTTCTCATTGGTGGGCGGCGGGGATAGTGTGGCGGCTATTAACCAGTTTGGCTTTGCTGATAAAGTAAGTTATGTATCAACCGGTGGTGGCGCCCTTCTCGAATATTTTGAAGGGAAAGCACTCCCCGGTATCGCCGCTATTAACAAATAATTAAGCATAAAACAATATAAACACGCCAAAATGCCATCTCCCACAGATGGCATTCCTTTTGTAATATTTACAGCAGTTTTACAACAAACAAGTAAATTACACCTAAATCAACATTTGTATGAGTACTAAAAACATTACACTAACCGTTATTGGCGTCTTGATCCTGGTATTGGGCTGGACCGGCTGCAACGGCTATAATGGCTTAATTAAGCAGGATGAAAACGTGAACAATGCATGGAATAGAGTACAGAGCGACTACCAGCGTCGTTCAGATCTGATACCTAACCTGGTTAATACCGTAAAAGGGGAAGCCAATTTTGAGCAAACCACTTTGCAGAATGTAATTGCCGCAAGAGCAAGCGCTACGCAAATGAAAGTGGATGCCAAGGATCTGACACCAGAAAAATTACAGCAGTTTCAGGCAAGTCAGGGACAATTATCACAGGCATTGGGCAGGTTACTGGTAGTGTCTGAAAACTATCCAAACCTGCGCGCTAATGACGCTTTCCGCGGATTACAGGCGCAACTTGAGGGTACAGAGAACCGTATTAAAGTGGCGCGTAACGACTTTAATGATGCCATTCAGGCATACAATGTAAAAGTTCGTTCCTTCCCGATGAATTTCTTCTCAGGCTTTTTCGGATTTAAAGCAAAAGAAGGGTTTAAAGCAGAAGCTGGTACGGAAAAAGCGCCCGAAGTAAAATTCTAAAATCAATTCATGCTGGGATTCTTCAAACGTAAACCGGTTAACTACTTTTCTGAAAAGGAGAAGCAGTTGATTGTGCAGGCTATCCAAAAAGCGGAACAACGCACCAGTGGTGAAGTGAGAATTTATGTAGAGGACCGCTGCCGTTTTGTAGATCCCGTTTTACGGGCCAAAGAAATTTTTCTGGGGCTAAAGATGTACGATACCGCTGCCCGTAATGGGGTGTTGGTATACGTTGCCATGAAAGACAGGCAACTGGCTATCTATGGGGATGAAGGTATTCATGCCAAAGTAGGTAACACCTTCTGGCATGCGGAAGTGAGCAAAATGCTTCAGCAGTTCAATAAGCATAATTATGCCGCCGGCATTGCCCATATCATTCTTGAAATAGGCGAAGCGCTGGCGGCGAATTTTCCTTTTGACCGGAAAGAAGATAAGAATGAATTGTCTGATGATATTGTATTCGGAAAATAAAATTTTACATAAGATAAGCCCCTATCTGATAGTGAACAAATCTGATTAATGAAGAGAATACTTCTTATACTAGTTACTGTTTTTTCTTTTGCAATCGTTTTTGGTCAGACTGTCTTGCCCAGACCCAATCCGCCCAGGTTAGTAAATGATGCGGCCAATGTACTCTCGCCGGAGCAGGTAGATATATTGGAACATAAACTCGTGGCATTGGATGACAGCAGCTCCAATCAGATAGCCGTTGTACTCATAAAAACACTGGGCGATTATGCCATTGAAGATTATGCGGTAAAACTTTTTCGCGAATGGGGCATAGGCAATAAAAAAACAAATAATGGGGTACTCATTATCGCGGCCATTGATGACAGGAAAGTATGGATTGAAGTGGGCTACGGATTGGAAGGCGCCATACCTGATGTAACCGCCTCAAGTATTTACAGGAATGAAATTGTACCCAGTTTTAAAGAACAAAATTATTACCGCGGTATTGATAATGCCATCAATGCATTAACCAAAGCGGCTGTTGGAGAGTATAAAATAAAGAAAGAAAAAAAAGGTAAAGGAGGCGGTGGAGGTTCTATACTTATAGTTGTGTTCCTTCTTTTTGTGATCATCATGGTACTTGGCAGAAGCGGCCGGGGCGGCGGCGGTATGGGTGGTGGCAGAGCTGGTTTCGGAAATATTGCTGAGGCGCTTATCTTATCATCGTTACTCAATGGTGGCCGTGGAAGCGGAGGAGGCTGGGGTGGTAGCGGTGGTGGTGGTTTTGGAGGTTTTG
>CAYHTC010000208.1:0-4724 GCA_964359445.1 uncultured Sediminibacterium sp.
GCGGCAAGGTATCATATTGAAGTAGAAGAAACAGAATCCAGTCCTGAGCAAAAACAACTCGTCCAGACTGCCGACAGTTTATATATCATCAACAATTTTGCCCGGCAATTCTTCTCAGAACAGTTATTTGATACGGAAAACGGGCAAGCCATCGCTCTCTCCTATATAAAAGAACGCGGCTTTCGGGAAGAAGTATTGAAAAAATTACAGGTAGGCTATAATCCAGACTCAAGAGATACTTTGACCAAAGCTTTATTGGCCAATCAATTCAACAAAGAACTGCTTCTTAAAACCGGGTTGGTTTCCTTACGAAATAATGAAGAGCTGGTAGACAATTATCGTGGCCGCATCATTTTCCCGATCCATGGCAATACGGGAAAGGTGATTGGGTTTGGGGCAAGGGTGATTGGCACAAGCGACCGCGGACCAAAATACATCAACACTCCAGAGAATGAAGTGTACAGCAAGAGTAAGATATTATATGGCTCTTATTTTGCCCGTATGGCCATTCACAAAGCTGATGAATGTTTACTGGTGGAAGGATATACAGATGTAGTGAGCCTGCACCAGGCCGGTATTGAGAATGTAGTAGCCAGTGGCGGCACATCGCTTACTACCGATCAGTTAAGGCTGATCAAAAAATATACCCATAACCTCACTATTATTTATGATGGCGACAGCGCCGGTATAAAAGCGGCGCTGCGTGGACTGGATATGGCATTGGAAGAAAGCCTGAATGTAAGACTGGTACTCATACCCGATAACGAAGATCCTGACAGCTATGTAAATAAAGTAGGCGCCAAAGCATTCAATGAATTCGTGGCCGCTTCCAAAAAAGACTTCATCATTTTCCAGTTGGAAGTGATGTTGAAAGAAGCGGGGAATGATGTTACAAAAAAGAGCAGTGTTGTAAACCAGATTGCCGAAACATTAAGTAAGATTAACCGGGCCGAAGATTTTACCAGACAACAGGATTATATCAGGCAGTGTTCCGGTTTATTGCGGATTGATGAAACAGGACTTACCAATCTGGTTAATAAATATAAGCGGGATAAAATTTCCAAAGACGAAAAGAAATTATCCATTGAAAAATCCAATTTCCTGCTGCAACAGGCACAACAGCCCGAAGATATGCCGGATGATGATACCCGGTTCCTGTTTAACCAGGATGAGGCGCATGAACGAAATATACTACGCGTACTGCTTGAATACGGGTTACGTGTATGGGATGAGAACCGGAATATGGCTGATTTTATTTTTGAAGAACTGGAGCAGTTTCATTTCGATAATACGGAGCTTGAAAAATTATTTGAGGAATACAGAACATGGTACCAACAGGGCCTGGAGCCCACCACTAAAACATTGCTTTACCACGAGAATGAACAGATCCGTAACCTCGTGGTCAGTATCAGTATGTTCCCGTTTGAACTGAGCCAGAAATGGGACGAGGTAATGGAAACAATGAATATTGTAAACAGGGATACCAGTATCCACGATGTGTTGATGAGTGTAAATTTTTACAAACTCCGTAAGATCAAAAAAATGTTCGACCAGAACCAGCGCGATATGGAGAGCGCCCCGCTTGATGAACAAATGAGACTGATTGAAGTGCACAAACAACTCAAAGAAATTGAAAGGGAACTTACCAAACAACTGGGAACAGTGATCATCAAATAACGCTTCCCTGTGCAGCTCTGTTCCCCTGTGCCCCTCTGTGTTGAAAAAATTACCATGCCGCATCAAAATTCTTTTTTCAACACGGAGCCCACTGAGGTAATGGGTTTCACAGAGGATATTGCTATCAGGAAATTACAATAAAAGCAACATATCACTGTAACTATGATGAATTAGATCCGTATTGGCAATATCGAATGCTTTCATATAAAAATTGCATTGTTCCCGCAGGGTTTCAATGGTTAGGGATGGATCACTTTTATTGCCGGCTTCTATCTCTACAAATGACCCTAAGCCCGGAACCTCATCCAGGTGAAACTTTACATTGTCGATATAAAAAATCTTACGGAATTTATCTACCACCACTTTAATACCGAGGGCTTTTATGAGCACCTGCTCTGTAGCAGCGCCGTCCGTTATTTTACTCAATGAAAAATCGGATTGTTTGGGCCCTTCCTGATCCGGGCGGTTGTAAAAGATCAGACTGTTTTCGATATTACCCTGCCGCAATTTCAACCGGCCTGCCGGCACCTTAAAATACGTGTCTCTCTGGTGGTCAAGTCCAACAAACCTTGCCCCTTTTGAAAGCAACAATGCTTCCACTTTTCCGGGGTGAAAGCATTTGGCTTTTATCTCAATATTAATATGATTCATTGGCTATTTTTCTGAAGGATTCTTTTTGCCTGCCAGTAATTTTTCGAGTGCGGTTTCCAGGCGGCGCTTACGGGTGCCCTCTTTTTTGGCCCCTTCTATCCAGCTAACATATTCTTTTTGATTAGTAAAGGAAAGCGAACAAAAGAATTCCTGTGCATCCTTGTGTTTGGTAAACAGTCTTCCCAGTTCAACCGGTGGTACTACCAGTTTTTTTTCAAAATCAATGCTATTGATTTCACCCGCTTTCAGTTCCGTTGAAAAAGCGCGCGTCCGGTTGGGTATTTTGTCTGATTTCTTAAACCGCATGGCGCTCCAAACATGATCCAGGGTTACCTGGCGTACACATTCATATTCTTTGCGTGTTAACAGTTCCCAACTGCAATCACGGTTCAGGTCACTCACAATCTTACTGGCCGTTTTCGGATAAGCAACCCAGAGCTTGGTATCGTTATGCAAGGCAGGGAAAACCTCATTCAATACATTGTTTAACTGGTTCTGGCTAAGCGCGAATATCAGGGCGAAGTCCAGCTTCTTGGCTTTCAGCAAAGGGGTCACGTTCTTCGCGTAAGTGATCTTGGCAAACTGCTTTTCAATGGATGAAGGCAAACCCTGAATCAACAGGTTCTTTTCATCCTTTAACTGTAATTTTTCTAACAATGTTGGGTTTGACATGCCTAAAAGGAAATTTAGGTGATGTAATAAAGGCTGGCAAAGTTAAAAAATTGTTACCAAAGTTGGTAAACAAATGAGGCCTAATTTGTGCCACAGGCGTTAATTTTTAAGAAAAAAAACCAATTTCCTGTTTGGTATATTAATTATTATTAATAATAGGCTTATAGTATTTCTCAGAGATATCTTCCATAACCTCTTCCAGATGGGTCATTCGTTTTTCATAAACCGGATGAGCGCTTACCAATTCAGGTTGCCTGGCAGTGCCTTTCAATCCGGACATTCTTTTCCAAAAAACAATGGCATCAAAAGGATTAAATCCCGCCATTGCACAAAATATCAATCCTAATTTATCTGCCCCCATTTCATCTTCTTCACTAAATCCACGTATCACCCCTACATAATCGCCGGTTCCGTAGGCCATTTTAAAAAAAGCTTTGGTTTCAGCCGGTTTGGAAGCGATGGCAGTCGCTAAATCTTTGCTGTCTAAGTATTCTTTTAGATACTGTTTCATCCTGATGTCTCCATGTTTTAGCATGATATGTGCCAATTCATGCGACAGTATAACTGCCAGTGAAGCATCGCTTTGGGTAACGGGTAAAAGGGATGAATAGACAACTATTCTACCGCCCGGCAAACACCAGGCATCCTTTTTATTTTCCTGAACAAGGTTAATTTTCCAGGCAAATCCATCCAATTCCCCGGACGATCTTTTTGAAGCATAATAATTTTTTACCGCGTTGATAACCCGGTTACCGGTGTGGTTGACCCTATTAACCGCTACATTTTCCTTAGCAGTCAGTACAGTATGGGAAGACAAAAATTGCCGATACATTTCCGAAGCGAAAGATTGTAACTCCGGTACTTTTTGAGGATAAGCCATAACATCCCTGTTGGCCGCATCCGGCAAATGGGATCCGGCAAAAGGATTAACTGTTAAAAAACAAATGAGGATAATACTTCTCCGCATATTTCAACAACATTAACCATATAAAGCCATACAGGTTCCCGATTTTTCTTATTCAGGGCGATAATATCGTAAAGCTTCAGGTATCAGTATCGAATTACAAAATGGTATGGATTAGTTACATGATTATCACTTTCGCGAAGGATAACGGAAGAAAGCACTGGTGCCGGAGAATCCGGAAAAGTCAAGCAAACCAGATCAGAAAGGGAATACTAATCCTCTCGCCTTTGTCTCCGGCGATCACGGTGTTTCAGAATAGGGATTTTACCCTCAGTTCCTTTCAATATTCGTCCGATATTTTTTTGATGGGTTAATACCACCATCAACGCCACTAAAACCGCGAATATCCGGTACAGCGTTTCTTTTTCATTAAAAATAAACAGGATGAATATCATAAATGATACCCCAGACAAAATAGAACTAAGGGATACAAAACGGGTTAAGTACAACACAAGCAGGAATACGCCAACACAGCAGATAGCCACCACAGGCTGTATGGCTACAGCCATACCCAATAAGGTAGCCACCCCCTTTCCACCTTTAAAACCGGCCCAGATGGGAAATATATGACCAATAACAGCGGACAACCCCAAACCAATCATCAGGTTTGTTCTATGCAGTTCATCCGAAAGATAACCGGGAAGTAAAATATAAAGGGAGGTAGCCACCACCACTTTTAGTATATCAACCATCATTACAACGGTACCCCATTTTGAGCCCAGCACACGAAAGGTATTGGTAGCGCCGGCATTGCCGCTAC
>CAYHTC010000209.1:0-4708 GCA_964359445.1 uncultured Sediminibacterium sp.
GCCAGGCAGGATCCTGATGATCCCAAAACGGATCGTCTATTACTGAATGAGGAGCGTATCAGTCAAATCGATGTTAGTATCCGTAACATCAGTAGATTACCGAATCCATCCGGACGGGTGCTGGAAAGCCGAACTTTGCCCAACGGTTTAGGGCTGGAGAAGTGGGCCGTACCTTTGGGAGTTGCAGGTGTTATATATGAATCCAGGCCTAACGTAACTTTCGATATTGCCGCGCTATGCCTGCGTAGTCAGAATGCCTGTGTATTAAAAGGCAGCGGTGATGCTGAGTATACCAATAAAGCAGTTGTGACGCTCATCAGGAAAATAATGAAGGAACAGGGTATGAATCCCAACTGTGTTACCCTGCTGCCATCCAGCCGGAAAACAGTACAGGAACTTTTCAAAGCCACAAAATATATAGATGTACTGATACCCCGTGGATCAGATAGCCTGATACAATATGTCAGAAAAAACAGCCTGGTACCGGTTATTGAAACAGGCGCCGGAGTGTGTCATATTTATGTAGAAAAACGGGCAGATATGGCAAAAGCCCTTTCAATTGTTGTGAACGCAAAAGTATCCAGGCCCTCTGTTTGTAATGCCATGGATACATTATTGGTTGATGAGGCCATCGCAACTGATTTCCTGAAACAGCTACAGCCTTTATTGGCTAAGCATAAGGTAACAATTCTGGCAGAACAGAAAGCATACAGTTTATTGAAAGGGTATCCTTATCTGCAAAAAGCAACAGCAGCCGATTTCGGAAGGGAATTTCTCAGTTTAAAATGTGCCATAAAAGTGGTGAAGAATCTCGATATGGCATTAACACATATCCGTACCTACTCCACCAAACATTCTGAAGCCATTATTTCGGAAAATAAAAAACAAGCCGACCGGTTTCTCCGGCAGGTAGATGCCGCCGCCGTTTATGTAAACGCCTCCACACGTTTTACTGATGGGGAAGCATTTGGCCTGGGAGCAGAAATAGGTATTTCCACCCAAAAACTGCATGCAAGAGGTCCATTCGCTTTGGAAAAATTAGTGACTGAGAAATGGGTAATACAGGGGAACGGGCAAATTCGTAACTAAGTAAAACAGTATGCCACAGCATGCCTGAAAATGACAGTATACTGTTTTTACTTCGTTCAGCGTCCGGTTCAGCAGGAACTCTCTTCAAATAAATCATGTTATCTCTATGCCACCAGGCGTTACTATTGCTGTATAAACAGGGCAATATCTACCATAAATGCTGCTCCAATCTAAATAACAGTTTGAATGCCAAGGGATAAAAATGATAAGGCTATTCCCAATGATTTGCAGTAATTTCCGTTGTTCTATTTGTCTATGAAATGAGCCATAATGCGAATAATCACCAACCGGGATGTTTATCAGGCGAATTCAGCCGAACATTGGGAAAGGCAAAAAAACGATATAATATATTCACATGAAAACAGTGAAGGAAAGATTAGACCTGTTTAAAAAAAAGGAGTTGTTGGTTTTTCTGCTGCTGGTAGTGTCAATTTTTGTTGGTGAAGCCATCATCATGCTGACACTCAGGAATATGCCTGCCTTATCCGTATGGAATGAAGCTATCCTGGATTCTTCGTTGCTTTCCATTATAATTTTACCGATTATTTATGTATTCATTTTTAAACCCTTACAGGAAAGTATTGCCGACAGGAATAAAAAAGAAGCCAGGTATTTTACCCTAATTGAAAATATGGGCGAAGGTGTTGTTATATATGATGCTTCTGAAAAATTTGTCTTTGCCAATTCCGCTGCTGAACAATTATTCGGGGTAAAAAAGGGGGAACTTACCGGAGTAAGTCTTGCTGTTTTTTTCCTGGGAGAAAATTATGAAATTATCCGGCAAAAAACCGAACTACGCAAAAATGGTGAATCTGATAGCTATAAAACAGAAATCTGGTTAAAAAACGAAGAAATAAAAAATATTTATGTTACGGCTACCCCTCTGTTTGAAAATGGGGAGTTTACCGGAACATTAGCTATCATCAGGGATTTTTCGGCGTTGAAAAAAGCCGAAGACGATATCAAATTTGAACGTAACCTGCTTAGGGCTTTGATTGATAACCTGCCGGATGCGGTGTACGTAAAAAATAAAAAACACCAAAAGATTATCGCGAATCCGGTCGATATAAAGTACATGGGGATGACATCTGAAAATGAGGCATTGGGCAAGTCTGATTTTGAAATATATCCATTGGAAATAGCCGAAAGTGCTTTTGCAGAGGACTCTCATGTTTTGGAGACAGGTTTATCCTTGTTAAACCAGGAAAACTACTTTATAGATAATTTGAATGAAGAGCATTGGATGCTCAATTCAAAAGTACCTTTAAAAGACGCTAACGGGGAAATTATAGGGTTGGTTGGCATAGGAAAAGAGATTACTGAAAGGAAAAAAGAAGACGCCTGGTTAAGGTTATTGGAATCAATAATAACGAATGCAACAGATGGTGTGAGCGTTATAAAAATTGATGATACGGATCCAATACATTACAAATTCATCTTTGTTAATAGTGCCTACTGCAGGATGACGGGCTACTCAATGGATGAATTTATCGGCAAAACCCCTTCTATTTTGCAGGGTGCAAAAACGAGCAGTAAGGAAATTCAAATTGTTCATGAGAATATGCAAAGATTCGAACCCTGCAAAACAGAAGTAATTAATTACAGGAAAAATGGTCAGGAATTCTGGTCAAGCACCGCTTATTTTCCCATAAAAGATATTAATGGTTGTTACAAACATTGGATTACCATTAAACGTGATGTAACCGAACAAAAATTGCTGGAAGATAATTACCTGAAAGCAAAAGGAAAAGCCGAAGCCGCCAGTAAAGCCAAATCTGAGTTTCTGGCCAATATGAGTCATGAAATCCGGACACCGCTAAACAGTGTCATTGGATTTTCTGATCTGCTGATGAAAACTAAACTGGATGCCACACAGCAACAGTACAATACAGCGGTTTTTCAATCTGCTAATTCCCTGTTAGACATCATTAATGAAATTCTGGATTTTTCAAAAATCGAAGCCGGTAAACTTGAAATCGATATTCATAAAACTGATATCCTGGAATTGAGCTACCAGGTATCGGATGTTATCTGTTACCAGGCATTTAAGAAAAACCTGGAATTACTGTTAAATATAGAATTGGATTTACCCAGGTTTATGTGGATTGATGCTACCAGAATACGACAGATACTGATTAATCTGATGGGGAATGCTGTTAAGTTTACTTCCGCCGGTGAAGTAGAGCTAAAAATTGAAACGGTTACCCGGTCGTCAGAAAATCATCGCACCATCCGTTTTTCTGTAAGGGATACCGGTATTGGTATAAACCCTGAAAACAGGCAGAAAATCTTTGACGCTTTTTCACACGAAGATGCCACTATTAACCGTAAATATGGAGGTACCGGTTTGGGGTTGACCATTTCCAGACAATTATTAGGACTAATGGGTAGTGAGTTACAACTTCAAAGTACCCCGGATATGGGAAGTACTTTCTTTTTTGACCTGCAGGTTCAAACATTAGAGGGAGAACCTGAAGCATTTACAGATTTTAATCAGTTCAAAAAAGTGCTGATCGTTGATGATAATGCCAATAACCGACTGCTGATAAAAGACATGCTCTTACTCAAAGATATCAGGAGCGATGAGGCTGAGAGCGGTAAAAGGACTTTGGAATTGCTTGGCCAGGGAAAAAAATATGATATCATCCTTATGGACTACCATATGCCTGAAATGGATGGGATTGAAACGATCAGGTACATACGGGAAGAATTAAAATTAAATGAATCAGCGCTACCCATTATTTTACTGCATAGTTCTGCTGAAGATGAGCATTTGCATACAGCCTGCCTGGTATTAGACGTTTCACAACGTTTAGTAAAACCCATTAAAATAAGGCATTTATTTGAGGCCCTGGCAAGAGTTGGGCATCAAATCCGGTATGGTAAAATTCAGGAGACCATACAGCAGCAACATACCGCTTCACGGATAGAATCATATAAAGTGTTAGTAGTGGATGACAATGAATTGAATATTCTTCTTATCAAAAAAATAATAGGTGAAGCGCTTCCAAATGCGGTTATTATTGAAGCCGTGAATGGAAAAGAGGCTGTAGATTACTACGTCCAATATCAACCGGATATCATCTTTATGGATATTCAAATGCCCGAAATGAACGGGCATGAAGCAACTGCAGAGATTAGAAAGATCGAAAAAAATAAAAGAATACCCATCATAGCATTAACCGCGGCCGCACAAGATAAAGAAAAAAAGGTATCCCTTCAAATGGGTATGGATGATTTTGTTACAAAACCTTTTATAAGCGCAGCTATTATTGCTATCATCAATAAATGGCTATAACCGGTTTGATCAAAACATTATACTTATCAGTAAAAAACCTTACAAAAATCATTTTCTATAATTTGAATTCACCTGATTTTTGCAGTAAATCAATACTATGACTTCTCATTCAATATACACAACTGCCGAAGAGGCGCTCAGCATTATTCAAAGCAACCAGCGTTTATTTATACATGGCAGTGCCTGTACCCCACTGTACCTCATGCGAAAACTGGCAGAGCAGGCGCCAAGGCTTCGTCATGTAGAACTCGTATTCATTACCGTACTGGGCGATCTTGAAGTTCAAAAACCGCAATACCAGGAAAGTTTTCATATTAACTG
>CAYHTC010000210.1:0-4704 GCA_964359445.1 uncultured Sediminibacterium sp.
GGTTTCACACTGATCATATCAATGGATTGCGGTATCAAATCGACAGAGCTGATCACTTATGCAAAAACACTGGGTATTGATTTTATTGTATGCGACCACCATTTGCCTGATAAAGATTTACCCCCCGCGGTTGCCATACTCAATCCCAAACAAATTGATTGCAGGTATCCTTTTAAAGAGTTGTGTGGTTGTGGGGTAGGCTTTAAACTTATGATGGCCCTCTCCGGTAAATTAGGGCTGCCCGATACCGCTTACCTGGATTATCTTGATCTGGTGGCCATCGCTATTGCAGCGGATATAGTACCCATTACAGGAGAGAACAGGGTATTGGCCTTTTATGGTTTACAAAAAGCTAATGAAAACCCCTGCCCCGGCATCAGGGCCCTTATGCAATTAGCTGGTGTACAGAAACAGATGCACATAAGCAGTCTCGTATTTGTAATTGCACCAAGGGTAAATGCTGCCGGAAGGATGGATGATGCGCGCAAAGCAGTACAACTTTTTATCGAAAAAGATAATAACCAGGCACTGGCATTTGCCGAAATGTTGCACAGCGATAATATAGACCGCCGCGAAGCGGATAGCAGTATTACAGAAGAAGCTATGGCCCTCATTTCTGCTGATCTGGAAGCAATTAACCGTAAAACAACCGTTGTATTTCAGGAACACTGGCACAAAGGAGTGGTTGGCATTGTCGCCAGCAGGCTGATAGAAATTTATTACCGTCCTACTATTGTGCTTACCAAAAGTGGTGACTTTGTAGCCGGCAGTGCCAGAAGTGTAGCTGGTTTTAACTTATATGAAGCTGTTCATGCCTGCCGCGAACATCTCTTAGGCTATGGCGGTCACTTTGCTGCCGCGGGGATGACACTGCTTCCGGAAAAAGTGCAGGCTTTCGCTGACGCTTTTGAAAAAGAAGTCAGCAGGCTGATTACCGATGATCTGCTGATACCGGAGATTATTATTGATGCAGAGATCAGTTTTACGGCAATCAACCAGCCATTCTTTAGTATCCTTACACAGATGGAGCCCTTTGGCCCGGAAAATATGCGGCCGGTATTCATAGCAAGGAAAGTACAGGATACCGGCTTCTCTAAAATTGTAAAAGAACAGCATATCCGTTTTGTACTCAAACAAAATAATATCACCCTTACCGGCATTGGTTTTAATATGGCCGATAAATTCCATTTCTTACAGTCACAGCAACCCCTGGATATTGTGTTTACCATTGATGAAAATGAATGGAATGGCGAGAAGAATTTACAGTTAAAGATGATTGATCTTAGGCTGGCAACGCATTCCTGAAATGCCCGGCAATTTATTAATCTGAAGGCCTTCCTATGCCAATTTTCCTTCACAAAAAAAAGCTGCTTACCAAAAGATAAGCAGCTCCGGATATTCATCGTAACAACTTTACCTACACTTGTTTCTCTCCCTGCAATAACTCAACACTGCGGTTAATGAAACTGGTTAGTTCCCCACCTTTCAATAAACCCTGGGATAACAGCGCCAGATCGGCCAGGTTTCTCACCTGTTTGCCCTGCACTTCCGTGTTAGTTTCCTTTAGTAATGTTTGATAAATCGGATGATTACCATTAACCGTTAATGTAACCTCATCCGGCATCTGCGCATAAAAGGCAGTCATGCCGCCGCCCGCCGCCCCCATGTCTTTCATACGCCGCATAAACTCTGGTCTTGTTGCCACTACCGGCGCCGATTCCGGACTCAATCCTTTGATCTCAGTTGTCACATGCAGGTCTGCTATCTGAAGCGTAAATAATTCTTTCAGTTTTCCTTCTTCCTCTTTATTCAATATACTTTCATTGCTTTCCTGTTTGTCTACCAGGTTGTCAACAATGTCCGCATCCACCCGCACAAAAGTCACATTCTCCCATTTCATTTCCATGGTATTGATAAAGGCCGCATCCACCAATGTTTCCATTTTCACAACAGTATATCCTTTACTTGTGCAGGCCTGTATATACGCATCCTGCTGTACAGGATTGGTAGCATACAATATCACCTGTTTACCATCTTTATTCTTCTGGAGTGTTTCTGTAACTGTCTTGTATTCTTCCAGCGTATGAAATTTACCTGCTGTATCCTCCATCACCAGAAACTTATTGGCTTTTTCCAGGAACTTATCATCCGTCATCATACCATATTTCACAAACAACCCAAGACTTTCCCATTTTTCTTCCAGGGAACTTCTGTCAGTGCGAAAAATTTCGTCAAGCTTGTCCGCTACTTTTTTGGTTATATGGGCATTTATTTTTTTCACATTCGGATCGCCCTGTAAATAACTACGGCTCACATTCAGCGGAATATCCGGGCTGTCTATCACCCCCTGCAATAGCATTAAGAATTCCGGAACAATATCTTTTACTTCATCCGTTACAAATACCTGGTTGCAGTAGAGTTGAATTTTATCTTTCTGAATCTCATAGCTCTGTTTGATCTTGGGAAAATAAAGCACACCCGTAAGATTAAAAGGATAATCTACATTTAAATGTATCCAGAAAAGTGGCGTTTCATTATAAGGGTATAATTCCTTATAAAACTTTTCGTAATCTTCCTTGTTTAAATCAGCGGGTTTTTTGATCCAGATCGGATCCGTATTATTGATTGATTTTTCTTCTTCCTCTTTCTTCTCACCCGCTTCCGCAAAAAAGATGGGCACAGGTAAAAATTTACAGAATCTTTCGAGAATGGCTTTGATCCTTCCTGCTTCTAAAAATTCTTTACTCTCTTCGTTAATATGCAATACAATCCTGGTACCACGCTCAGCATAATCAACATCATACAATTCAAATTCCGGACTGCCATCGCAACTCCAGTAAACACCACTTTCTTCTTTATGGCTTTTTGAAAAAATTTCCACTTTATCACTTACCATGAATGAACTATAAAAACCCAGCCCAAAATGCCCGATAATATTGGCATCCTTGTATTTTTCCATGAACTCTTCGGCGCCACTGAATGCCACCTGGTTAATGTATTTATCAACTTCCTCACCCGTCATACCCACGCCACGGTCAATAATACTCAATGTCTTTTCTTTGGTATCTAATACCACGTCTATCCGGATCTCTCCCAGCTCACCTTTAGCTTCACCAATAGAAGAAAGGGTTTTCAGCTTTTGAGAAGCGTCAACCGCATTACTTACCAACTCCCGTAAAAAAATCTCATGATCGCTGTACAGAAACTTTTTAATGATTGGAAATATGTTTTCAGTCTGAACCCTTATCTGGCCTTTTTGCATAGTAAGTATTTTAGCTGCCACTGGACAAAGAAAATACCAAATACTGTTTTGCTGACAGGATGGCAATCAATTTACCCGACTTTACCGCTTATTCGCCTTTTGACAGGAAAATTTTTCAGATAGCTCAATTACCCACAATTCTGACATTGTCTAACTGGAAGCTGGTGGTCCGCTTATCAACAGGCGTTGCCGGATCGGCCCCATCGTAACGAAAAGCGATATAAGCCTTATCGGAAAAACTGTTCAGGCTGATATTACCAGATGGTACCCATTCCTTTGAAAAGCCTGAAACAGAACCCTTCGAAATAGTAGCTTTCAATAATACCCATTTCGCTTTCCAGGGAGTATTGCCGCCATCGTAGTTGGTAGAGGCAAAAACCTGCAAGGTTGCCCCATTGTCAAAGCCGTCTTTTGTTTTGAAACTGAGTACTTCATTAGCGGTGCCGCCAAGACTAACGGGTGGGGTAATGAACCAGGTAACTATGGCTGGTTGATTGCTGGCAAAAGCAGTCAGTTCTGCATATTTATTATTATTTGATAATTTACCCTGGTATAATTTATTTCCGCTTTCATCGATATTTTTCCAGCCTGGCAAAAGCATATCCACATTGGGAGAACTGTTTTCAAAATCTTCGCTCAGCAACAGTTTTACGCCGGGCCCTGTACACCTTAGTCCATTCATTTGTATATCAGAAGTATCACGTATCAGCAATTGTTTTTCTGTTTTGAAAACACTGAATACCGCGGTGACAGTACCATTTCCCCTGGGCGTTTTTACATTGGAAAAATCTGCAAAACCACTTGTACGTAAATAAATACTACCTCCGCCGCAAACTTTTAAAACCCTGTTGGCAGATTGTTTATTGAGGGCATCTGCATAAGATTTACCGGTATCCGATATTGAGAATTCAACATCTTTTATGTTTACCAAACAACTTTGAAGAGAATCATTTAACTCATCCAACCTAACCTGTTTGGGCTGAACAATATTATTTGCACTCATTTTTACCAGATACCTGTTAAACATCGGAACAGGTATTGGTGTCAGTTCCGGATAAACAGGGTCCGACCTGTCTACACCTGCCCCCAATTGTAACATGCCTGCATAGTCGCCTAACCAAAGTCCTTTCAGCTTTACCGCCAGTTTTCTTCCTGCCGGATAATCAGTATACAGGCCCGATGCATCCAATCGTAACATAATACCACCGGTGCTATCCTGCAATACAAGAGATTTATAAAAGTTATCCTTCCTGTCATCCGCTATTACAATTCCAACGATAATAATATCATCCAATACCTGCTCAAAATTGCCCGGAAAATGCATGCTTCGCAAATCACGGATTGACAGATTCGATTGTATGTCGGGGCCGTTATACGCCGGTGGTTCATCAAATTGCTTGTTACAGGAAATGCCCGGCAGCAGCATGATTGATAATACTATA
>CAYHTC010000211.1:0-4677 GCA_964359445.1 uncultured Sediminibacterium sp.
GGTGAGTACGAATACAGAAATAGCAAAAGCGGCAATAAAAGGCCCAATGAATGAACGGATGATGAGTATGTCTAATTTTTTTATCAATGTATCCTTTCTTAATTATTGTCTGGTGAACACTACAAAAGTAATGCTTTCACCAAAGGAACCGGAATTGGTGAAAGATACCCGTTGGATTTTAACAAAGAATACCATCATTCAAAAAGTGTACTCACTTTTTGGTGAATTAAGTCATGGGTATAGGAAAGCGCCGGGGAAAAGGCGCATTAGCGGAATGGGCCGCTATCGATATTTTCTTTGAGAAAACGTATTCCGGAATACCGGGAATGATGAAGGCATAATCGTATTATGCGCCACCCAGTCTATGAAAAAGATCCTTTATCTGGTATTGCCATAACTGGCTTTGATCTTTTATCTCAGCTTTCTCTGCAAAGTCTTTTACTATTAAAACAGTCTGATTGGATATTTCGGTTTTTTCGATCCTGAACTCGAAGTACTCATTTTTTTCAGTGTGTAACCAGTGATAACGGACAAACTTATCCTCCTCCTTATCTACAATTTCCGCTTTGTCGGGAGTGCCGCCATTCCATGAAAAACTGTACACATTCTCCCACTCATCCACTTTATCTGCAAACCATTCCTGCAATCCGGCGGGAGTGGCTAAAAATTCGAATAATATGCCTGGCGAACATCGAACCGGAAATTCCAACGTGAATAGTTGCTTCTTACTCATTACAATCTCTTTAACCTACAATTTGTCGTAGGCTTGCAATAATATTAAATAATCCTTCGCTTCCAAATGTTTTTTTGATGGAGGATACCCTTTCCTGGCCGCAATTATTTATTTTAAAAATAAATACTTCCTAAAGCATTGTATTTCAATAATTTGCGAAAAATATTTTTTTTGATAAGATTTAAAAAAAACTTAAATTGCTCTAATAACTGATCAAGTGACGCCCGGTTTCGTTCTGACCAAACTAACCATCACGGTTTTTTACCAATACTAACCTACCATCAAAACCTGCTTATTATGAGTATGCGTCAGCTCAAAATAACAAAATCAATCACGAATCGCGAGTCGCAAAGTCTGGAAAAATACCTGCAGGAGATTGGGAAGGTGGACCTCATTACACCTGAAGAAGAAGTGGCACTGGCGTTACGCATTCGCCTTGGTGATCAATCAGCGCTTGACAGGTTGGTGAAATCCAATTTACGGTTTGTGGTATCTGTAGCCAAACAATACCAGAGCCAGGGTCTTACTTTGCCCGATCTTATTAATGAAGGCAACCTGGGTTTGATCAAAGCCGCTCTTCGGTTTGATGAAACCAGGGGGTTCAAATTCATCTCCTATGCTGTTTGGTGGATACGGCAGAGTATTTTACAATCACTGGCCGAGCAAAGCCGTATTGTAAGATTACCACTGAATAAAGTGGGCCTTACCAACCGCATTAGTAAAGCCTATCAGCAACTGGAACAGGAATTTGAACGTGAGCCTACCCCGGAAGAACTGGCTGATGTGTTAGATATTGGAATTGAAGAAATTATGGCTACCATGAGTGTAGGCTTCAGGCATATAAGCATGGATACCCCATTGTCTGAAGGGGAAGACGGTACCTTGCTGGACCTGATGGAGAACCCCAATGCCGAGCGAACGGATGAAAAACTGGTCCATCACGAATCATTACGGATGGAAATAGAGAGAAGTCTGCGCACCTTAACCGGGCGGCAAAAAGAAGTGGTCTGTTATTTTTTCGGAATAGGGGTAGATCACCCTTTGAGCCTGGAAGATATTGGGGAACGCTTTCATTTAACCCGCGAAAGGGTTAGGCAGATTAAGGATAAGGCCATCACAAAGCTCAGAAGTACCAATCGGTGTAAGCACCTGCGCTTTTATTTGGGGTAAAAATATGTGCATGATTTTAATAGGATTGACAGGAGGATTATTGCCCCAGGCTTTAGCCTGTGGATCTAAATAGAATATCTCTTATTTCGTATCTACAATTTATATTTGCACTCCGTTAGTGAATATAGCTTCGGTTATGTTCATTTTTTTTTGTGTATACCTGAAACCAGAGACCGATGTTTAACTCGTTAAGTGAGAAGCTCGAATCAGCCTTTAAGAACCTCAAAGGCGAGGCAAGAATTAATGACCTCAATATTGCCAATACAGTAAAAGATATTCGCCGTGCTTTAATAGACGCGGATGTGAATTTTAAAATTGCCAAGGAGTTTACAGACAAAGTGAGGGATAAAGCGGTAGGCGAAAAAGTAATTAATGCCATCAGCCCTGGCCAGTTAATGGTAAAAATTGTACAGGATGAATTGACTGAATTGATGGGTGGAACGGAAGCGCAGTTTAATATCACTGGTAACCCAGCCATCATACTGGTAGCGGGTTTGCAGGGAAGTGGTAAAACTACTTTTACCGGTAAGCTGGCTCATTACCTGAAAACTAAAAAAGCAAAATCAGTTTTATTGGTTGCTGCGGATATCTATCGCCCGGCGGCCATTGACCAGTTAACCGTTTTGGCAGAGCAGGTAGGGGTAGATGTATACAGTGAAAGAGATAATAAAGATGCTGTTTCGATAGCGCTCAATGCCATCAAAGAAGCCAAATCAAAAAATAAAAATGTAATCATCATTGATACAGCAGGCCGTTTGGCAATTGATGAAGTGATGATGACCGAAGTAGCCAATATTAAATCGGCAGTGAATCCTGCCGAGATTTTGTTTGTGGTGGATGCCATGACTGGTCAGGATGCGGTTAACACTGCCAAAGCTTTCAACGACCGCTTAGATTTTACCGGTGTTGTGTTAACCAAACTGGATGGTGATACCAGGGGGGGTGCCGCATTATCTATTAAATACACCGTAAATAAACCCATTAAATTTTCCAGTAGCGGTGAGAAGATGGATACACTGGATGTGTTCTACCCAAACAGGATGGCGCAACGCATATTGAGCATGGGTGATATAACCAGCCTGGTTGAAAAAGCACAGTCGCAATACGATGAAGCAGAAGCAAAAAGACTGGAGAAAAAAATCCGTAAGAATCAGTTTGATTTTCAGGATTTTACGGATCAGTTGCAGCAGATCAAAAAAATGGGTAACCTGAAAGACCTGATGGGCATGATACCCGGGGTAGGTAAGGCCATGAAAGATATTGACATAAAAGAGGATGCCTTCAAGGGTATTGAAGCCATGATCAGTTCTATGACAGCCTTTGAAAGGGCCAACCCGGATTCACTTACGCCTTCCAGAAAATTGCGGATTGCCAAAGGAAGCGGAAAAGATATTACTGAGATCAATGCTTTTATGAAGCAGTTTGAACAAATGAAACAAATGATGAAAACAATGAATAACATGCCCATGGGCGGCCGTTTTCCGGGTACGCGAAGGTAACTTTTTTTGATTTTAATATCAAAAAGCGAAGTAAAAACTCAAAATCATAATGGGAGCGGTATTGTATCTTGAGAATAGGTATCGTTTTTTACTTGCCTTTTCAATGATTCTAACAATTCATTTACCTACAAACTTGGAATAATTACTTTTTCCCATTACTTTTGCTCCCCTGATTATTCTTAGTCAGATTAACCAATTTCTTAACGCCTTTAAATTTCTATTTAACATGGCAGTAAAAATTAGATTACAAAGACACGGCAGCAAAAAGCGCCCTTTCTACTTTATTGTAGTGGCCGATGCACGTGCACCCAGAGATGGCAAGTTCATCCAGAAGGTTGGAACTTACAACCCGCTTACAGTACCGGCAACCATCCAGTTAGACCGTCAAAGGGCTTTGGAATGGCTGAACAAAGGTGCTCAACCCACCGATACTGTACGCCGGATTCTCTCTTTCAAGGGAGTATTGTACCTGAAACACCTGTTAAGAGGTGTGAAATTAGGATTGTTTGATGAGGCCGCAGCTATGGCTAAATTCCAGACATGGCACAGTGAGCACGAAACTAACATTACCCGTCGTTCTGATGAGCACAGAAGCAACCAAAGAGCTAAGAAAGTGTATGTTCCAATTGTAAAAAAAGTGGAAACAAAACAAGAAGAAGTCTCTGAAGGAACTGCTGAAGCAGCACCTGAAGCTTAAAAGAAGGGCCAGCAATATTCCTTCTTAGAAAGGCCCGTAACGAAAGTTACGGGCTTTTTTATTGACTTTTGACTTTTGACTTTTGACTTTTGAATTTCTGATGTCGTAATTTGCACCCAATGAATCAATACATTAACATAGGCAGGATTGTTGCCGGTTTTGGTTTGAAAGGAGAAGTGATACTCAAACATGCGCTGGGTAAAAAAACGATATTAAAAGATATCGAAGCGATTTTTATTGAAATGAATAAAGGTTCGTATCTCCCTTATTTTGTAACGTCTTCCAAAGCTAAGGATCATGAAGAGACGTATGTAAAACTCGAAAGTATTGATACGCGTGAATCGGCCAGCAGGTTAACTACTAAAAATGTATGGTTATTGGATGAAGACTTTCGCAAACTTGCCGGAAAATCGGCTCCCATCTCTTTGTTAGGGTATCAACTGCTTAGTAATGAGGGCAACCTTGGCCCAATCGAAGAAGTGATTGACCAGCCCCACCAGGTTTTGTTACGCATTAGCCTGGAGGGCAAAGAGGCACTCATTCCTTTGCACGCGGAAACCCTCAATAAGATTGATCAT
>CAYHTC010000212.1:0-4628 GCA_964359445.1 uncultured Sediminibacterium sp.
TTGTTATCGTATCATAGAGATCAGCGATGCAGTAGTACACTTGTTGTTTTATAAAGACTGATATGTTTGCATCAACCGGAAATACTGAAACAACATAAACTAGTTCCTGGAAACTGGTGCTGCCCTTTTACGGGTATGCTGCTATCGCTTTCCTGATTGCCACTATTCTTTTATTGTTATCGGTTGCTGATATTACCAATCATTATTTCCAGCCGCATACATTGGCCATCACTCATATTATGGCGCTTGGATGGGGCACAATGATGATTCTCGGCGCCAGTCATCAACTGGTTCCGGTATTGATTGAAGATAAATTGTACAGCAATAAACTGGCTTATATCTCTTTTCTATCAGCAGCATTGGGTATTCCGTTATTAGCCTATGGGTTTTATGTTTTTGATATGGGTTTGCATACCCAGTGTGCAGGCATCCTGATTCTATTAGCCATCATCGCTTATCTCATTAATCTTGCGGTAAGTATGATAAGGAGCAAACACGAAATTGTACATGCCTATTTTATTTTTACGGCTGCATTGTGGTTATTGGCTACTGCCATTGTTGGCCTGTTGTTGCTGTATAACTTTACTTATCCTTTATTACCCAAAAATTCTTTAGCGTACCTTCCTTTGCATGCACATATTGGAATTGTTGGTTGGTTTTTATTATTGGTGATAGGGGTAGGCTCCCGGCTAATACCCATGTTTCTTATTTCTAAATACAACAATACCCGTCAACTCTGGTGGATATATGGATTAATCAATGGAGGGCTTTTGTCATTTGTCTTTATCTTTTTATATGCTAACAACAGATTACTGTTGACCATCCCACTGCTTGCTGTAACTGCAGCCATTGTATTGTTTGGTAATTTCTGTTTCAGGTCATATCAGCAACGCATACGCAAAAAAGTGGATGAACAAATGAAAGTCTCCTTGCTTTCCGTGCTCATGATGTTGTTACCGGTAATTTTTCTTGTTGTCATTATAACCTTGCTGATAGTATCACCGAAAGAAAGTATTAGTCTGATGATAACTTACGGTTTTATTATTTTTTTCGGATGGATTACGGCAATCATTTTTGGTATGACTTTTAAAACATTGCCTTTTATTATTTGGAATAAAGAATACCATCACTTAGCAGGGAAAGGGAAAACGCCCAACCCCAAAGACTTGTTTAGCAATACAATTTTTAAATGGATGAGTGTAATTTATATTGTTGGGTTTGTGTTTTTTATAGTGGGTATCCTTTTTCATTCTATCATAGTTGTGCAGTTGGCTGCTATTTTATTAGTACTCACTTCTTTATTGTATAACTGGAATGTAATAAAATTGCTGATGCATAAACCAACAATTTTATGATGAATGTAATAACCAATAACAAAATAAAATCTACGATAGCATTAGCGGCCCTGCAAAATGTAATGGACCCGGAGATTGGGTTAAATATTGTGGATTTAGGATTGATCTATCAAATTGATTTTGATGAAGCGGAAAAGAAGATATTTTGCGCAATGACGCTTACCACCCAGTTTTGTCCTATGGGTGAATCCATTACAAATGCAGTGAAGGAGACATTGAAAGCTACTTTTCCGGAATACGGAACAAAGATGGAATTAACTTTTGATCCACCCTGGACGCATGAAATGATTTCAGCGGAAGGACGTGAATTTTTAAACGAAAAATAAATGCTTAGTCTTACCTGTAAAACAGCCATTAAAGCCGTCATTTACCTCGCTTCCAAATTTGAATCCGGAGAGAAGACGGGTATTAAAGAAATCGCTGAATTTATTAATGCCAGTGAACATACGGTTGGTAAGATGCTGCAAACATTGGTAAAGAAAGAAGTGATTAATAGCGCGAAGGGCCCTACCGGTGGGTTTTATATCACTGCAAGGCAAAAGAACCAGTCAATTATGAGCATAATCGTTGCCATTGATGGCCATGAAGTATTTGATCAATGCGGGCTTGGATTAAGTAAATGTTCTGCAACGCATCCCTGCCCCATACACAATGATTATAAAATCATCAGGGATCAGTTTAAAGCCATGTGCCGGCAAAAAAAGTTGAGTGATTTATGTGAGACGGTTAATGACGGGCTGGCTTATTTGATGGGGTGAGAACTAAAAGAAATGTATTTGTAAATCAGTTTATCAACCAAACCCTATTAAACCCTATTGCCATAAAATAAAAAATGGAACAGCCCAAAGATTTTTTCCGAAAGGCACTACTTCTTTGCCGGCATATAAAACCACACCACCTTTAAAATCATCACGGGCTAATTCGGCAAATGTTTGAATTCCAGAAAAGTCGTGAATGTTTACTGATTCTGCTTTCTTTACTTCAATGGAAAAAACAGAACCGTCTGGTTTTTCCAGAATAAAATCAACTTCTTTTCCATCACTGGTTCTGAAATGATATAATCCAACCTTACTATCGCTGTTACTGAGTTGTTTTACTATTTCTGTAGCCACATAGTTTTCTACGATATGGCCAAAGAGGGCAGGTTTATGAGATGCTATTTCATCAATGTTTAAATCAAGCATGTAACATAACATCGAACTGTCTGCTAAATATCCTTTGGGTGTCTTTACCAGTCGTTTGCCAATATTTCTGTGCCAGGGCTTTATATCAAAGGTTAGAAACATCATTTGTAAAATATACCGGTATGTTTTGGTGGTTACCGATGTCATGCCTATTTCTCTGGCGATAGCAGAATCATTTAATAAACCACCGGCCCTGGTGGCCAGTATGCGTAATAATTGTGGTAAAACGGATGTCTTTTCCAGATCAGCAAATTGTTTTACATCACGTTGAAGCATGGTTGTTAAATAGCCATCGAACCAATGGTTTCTTTCGGTATTTCCCCAGGTACTTATTTCCGGAAAAGTGGACAGTTTCATTGCCTCGGTAAGGGTTAAACCCCGATGATTTTTTATCCCTATAAAATCCATTCGCAGTAGCCGGTCTAAACCATTGCCCTGCCCTTTTTTTGCTTCCGCAGTTGTGAGTGGGTAAAGGGTTAAGACATTCATTCGTCCTACCAGCGAGTCGGATAGTTTTGGGAGCGACAGAATATTTGCAGAGCCGGTTAGTAAATAATTGCCCTGGGCTTCTGGCTTATTTGATAGCCGGTCTTCATCTACAACCAATTTTAAAGCACGAAAAAGCTCAGGAACCATTTGTACTTCGTCTATAATTAGTGGTTTGGGGTAACCGTTTAAAAAAGCTTCTGGTGCCGAAGTGGCCGCCGCCATAGCTGTGGGCCGGTCAAAGGTAACATAAGAGGCAGGTTCATTATTCCGTCCTATTTCTTTTGCCAAACCATTAACGAGGGTGCTTTTCCCTGTTTGTCTGGCCCCATTTAAAAATACAATGGGACTCCTTTTCAAAGCCTCCAGGAGCCTTGGTTTGATATGCCTCGGTAAACGGTTCATTTTGCAAATTTAAAATAATAGTTTAAATAATTTAAAACTATATTTTAAATTTGCAAGAAAAAGGAGGAAAAAGAAACCTGTTTTCAGTTTCCTGGGCCCTTCCCCCTTAGTTAGCTATTTTCGACATAAAAATAGGTTAATGTCGAAAATTAGTATAAAAATCGACATGAAGGGTGTTGGCTAATCCTGTCAAATAATTATTAGAAATCCGCCGGTTAATTAAACTGTCTTTGCAAATAGACTGCAGACTCGCCTTTCATCTTTGTTTTTTATTTCACTAAAAACAATGCAAGATGAAAAAAAATTGGCAAATGGATTGGGTAGTTGAAATATTTTATCTCAACTCCGTCATCGGACTCACATTATTATTCACATCAACAGACAACACAAAAATTCGTTTGTCTTTCGTATCCGGAATTTTGGTTAGATCAATCACAGCCATTTTATCGGCCACCACTAACTGTACCAATTGCGCCAGTACAAAACGTACTTCTGTATTTTGTGTTAAAGTTAAAATACCAAATGCCTTAATTTTTTCATCCCCTTTGTAAACCAGTTTAACCATATTGTTCGGCAGCATTTCTACCAGCGGTTGTGCAGGGGCCGAATTATCTATCCAGGGCATGGGTGGCACCAACGCGGGGTAATGGTAGTAACGGTTTCGGAGACTATCACTCCAGCCATTGGGATTTTTTTCAAAAGATTTACTGCTGAAATAGGCGCTTCCCTGTGTGGTTAGATAGCTTCTTAATGCCTGTATTTGTTTGGGTAACTCGTTTGTGTTTTTCCAGGCGGCATTGCTTCCCGCCCTGTAAATGCCCTGGCCTATATACAAATGTTTGCCATAAGAATTTTGGTTCCACCAGTCAAGTAACACATCATAATCGGCCAGCTTATGCCCACGCTCCCAATACAGTTGCGGTACTACATAGTCTATCCACCCTTTCTGCATCCATAATAAAATATCGGCATAGAGATCATCATAATTGGTTTGTCCCGCTTTGGTATCACTGCCCATGGGGTCCTGGCTTTTATTGCGCCATACACCAAACGGACTGATGCCAAACCGGACAGGTGGATTCGTTGTTCTTACAATATTATGTATCAGGAGGATGATGCTGTCGCAATTACTTCTTCGCCATACTTCTTTGTTTAGTCCTTTACCATATTTCTCATAATCTTTCTGATCAGGAAATTC
>CAYHTC010000213.1:0-4619 GCA_964359445.1 uncultured Sediminibacterium sp.
TACCATTCTGTCGCACTTTTCTTTATATGGCGGCACACATGAACTGATGTTGAAAGTGCTGGCGGATACCGGTATTAAAACTACCATCATTGATATGCGTAACCTGAACCTGGTGGAAGATGCCATCAAAAAAGATCCTACCATCAAACTGGTTCATATAGAAACGCCGGCCAATCCCACTATCCAGTGTGTAGACATTGAAGCGGTAACCCTATTGGCCAAACAAAAAGAGATCATCGTTTCCGTTGATAACACTTTCGCAACGCCCTATCTGCAACAACCTTTTAAATATGGTGTTGATTTTGTTTTTCATTCCACCACCAAATTTCTGAATGGCCATGGTACAGCCATTGGTGGTGTATTGTTGGGGAAGGACCTTGGGCTAATGCGAACTTCCATTTGGAAATGGCATGTGCTGTTAGGTGGGAACAGTAATCCATTCGATGCTTTTTTATTAACGCAGGGAATGAAAACACTGGAACTGCGTATGGAGCGCCATTGCCATAACGCGATGGAAGTAGCCGGATTTCTGGCCAATCATCCTGCCATCAACCAGGTAAATTATAATGGATTGAACACTCACCCCGACTATGCCATATCCCTGAAACAAATGCGGCATCCGGGGGCTTTAATGAGCTATGACCTGAAAGGCGGACTGGAAGCGGGTCAACGGTTTATTGATGCTTTGCAGATGTGTGTAAGGGCGGTATCCCTTGGCACGGTAGACACACTGGTTTCTCATCCTGCCAGTATGAGTCATGCCTCACTGAAAAAAGAAGAACGGATAACTTACGGCATTACAGATGGCCTGATCAGGATGAGTGTGGGCATTGAAAATATTGCCGATATCCTGAACGACCTGGAGCAGGCGCTCAAAAGAGTATAGGATATTCATCGTATTGTATTGCTTTTGGTCCGGTAAGTAATAAGAGTAAAACGGTTAAAGGAAAGTTTATATGGTTATAACAATCAGAAAAGCAGAGAGAAAAGATTGTGTCAGGTTGTTACAATTGATTCGGGAATTGGCGGATTATGAAAAGGCGCCTGCCGAAGTTACTGTTACACTGGAACACTTTGAAGAAAGCGGGTTCGGCGAAAAGCCTGTATGGTGGGCCTTTGTAGCAGAATTTGATGGACGCGTTGAAGGCTTTGCCCTTTACTATATCCGCTATAGCACCTGGAAAGGACAATGCATCTACCTGGAAGATTTTTTAGTAACTGAAAAATTACGTGGCCAGGGAGCCGGCAAACTATTATTCGATCGTGTGATAGCGGCAGCCAAAGAAAAAGGTATGACACGCATAGTATGGCAGGTTCTTGAATGGAATGAACCGGCGCTTAATTTTTACAGAAAATACAATGCCGTTTTAGATCCTGAGTGGGTGAACGGGATACTGGACATATAAATTAACTAGCCCCCCCTACTATCGCTTCCTTATAAATCTTCTGCACCAATCCCTGCAAAACTTTTCCCGGGCCTGATTCGGTGAACTGTGTGGCGCCATCCGCTACCATGCACTGTATCGTTTGCGTCCATCGAACAGCTCCTGTTAATTGATCTATCAGGTTCTTTTTTATTTCGGAAGGATCCATCACCGCTCTGGCAACCACGTTTTGGTACACCGGGCAGAAAGCTGTATGAAAAACAGTTGCCTCAATAGCGGCAGCCAATTCTTCTTTGGCAGGCGCCATCAATGGAGAATGAAAAGCGCCTCCTACCGGCAAAATCAATGCCCGCTTAGCTCCCGCGGCTTTCATTCTTTCACAGGCCAATTCAATTCCTTTTATAGAACCGCTGATCACCAACTGGCCCGGACAATTATAATTGGCTGCCACAACAACTTCGCCCGTTTCCGCGGTTATGGAAGCACAGATATCTTCTACCTTTTCATCAGCCAATGCCAGTACTGCCGCCATAGTAGAGGGCTGTATTTCACAGGCTTTCTGCATAGCTTTTGCACGGATACTAACCAGCCTTAATGCATCTTCAAAACTCAAAACATTATTGGCTACCAGGGCAGAAAATTCACCCAGCGAATGGCCCGCAACCATGTGAGGCCTGGCCCCCTCCAGGGTTTTATAAGCAATAACAGAATGCAGGAACACAGCAGGCTGCGTTACATTCGTCTGCTTCAACGCTTCATCAGTCCCACCAAACATAACATCACTAATGCGAAAACCGAGGATCACATTAGCCTGCTCAAAAAGATTTTTCGCGAAAGCATTTGTTTCGTACAGTTGCTTCCCCATACCACTGAATTGAGAACCCTGGCCGGGGAATAGATAGGCGTGTTTCATTCATTAAAAATTTCCGCGAAAGTAGTCATAAACATATTAACGGTATTGCCGCAGTATAAAGTCAGTACTTTGGTACAGGCACATTGTATTTTGTGAGCATCAACCTGTATGCCGGCAACTGTTTCAATACCTCAAGATCCCGGTCATTGACCAGGTGATCAAAATTGTCATATCCGGCCACCAGCGACTGCTCCAGGTAGGCCATTGCTTTTGGCAGGTTACCTGTTAAAGCATGTATGCAGGCGGCATTATGCAATTCCCATTTTAAAAGCTCATTATCGGTAGTTTCCTTTCTTAGCAAGGTTTCTATTACCCTTACCGCTTCCTGCCGGTCGCCTTTCACAGCTTTTGCATAGGCATAGCTTGATGTAGTGTCATTGAGAACAGACAGGCTGGCTGCTTTTTGCAGGTTAATGGCCGCAAGTTCATTCTGTTTCATTACCTCTTTAAAAAAACGGCCCAGTTCATAATAAGCATTATGGTTTGAGGCGTCCAGTTCAACAGCTTTCTGCAGGTCTTTCAGGCCACCTGCATAATCCTTCATCTTCGACTTTAACAGTCCCATCTCAATGTAAAGGCTCACAAGGCTGATGGTATTGGTATCGCTACTGTACAGGTTAACCACTTTTTTATAGTCGTCCAGTGCATTGGCATATTCTTTTCTTAACCCAAACAGATACGCCCTGTTCCAAAGATAACTACGGTAATAAGGGTTCAGCCGGATGGCCTCATTAATATGCACGAGGGCCTGCCCATACTCAAGTAATGATCTGTCTGACCAATACAGATCAACATAGCAGGATGCCCTGTCTACCTCTTTTTTCATCAATGAAGTAGCCAGGAGATAGTAGGTCCTTGCTTCTTTGTACCTGTGGAGAGCGGCAAGAATGCGTCCCATATTCCAGTTGGCATAGTCATAGTTGGGGTTTTGATTAAGCGACTGCTCCAGGTCTGTCTTTGCTTCTTCATAATTACCCAGGTAATAGCGGTAAAGGCCCCTGTTGTTGTATAGTACAGAAAGATCGTTCGAACCGCCCGTATCGGCGGGCTCCAGTAACCTGATGGCTGCTGTAAAATCACCTATCGCCAGTTCGTACTGTAGTTTTTTTCCCCGGTAATACCCGCGCTGCCAGAACGCGTTCGCATACCGCGAATCATATTCAATGGCTTTTGAGAAATCGGCAATGGCATCATCGTATTTGTATAGTGCCCCACTGGCACCGCCACGCTCTTTGTACAGTTTGGCAAGATCTGTATTTTGACTGGCGTTATTGATAGCTGAGGTATACATATCAACCGCCTTCTGGTATTCACCATTGTTATAGTAAGCCGCCGCTTCGCTCCAGTAAATATGTAACCTTTTCCCGGAACCGTATGATAAAGACAATTCATAATCACTGATTGCTTCCTGGTACAAACGCTGTTTTCTTCTGCAATCGCCACGCCATATATATAGTTCTCCAAGAGACGAACGGTTAGAAGAATAATAGGAAAGGGCAGAGGTGAAATCAGTTATGGCATCCAAATAGTTTTCCAGGTAATACTTCGACATACCACGCCACCAGTAAGCTTCTCCATTGAGAGACGCGTTGAGTGAACGTGTTGCATAATCGATTGCAGTATAATAGTTCTTGTTTTCGTATTCCTTTTTGGCAAGATTATTATAATAGCTGTAGTCCTCCTGGGCATGAAGGGGGATAGTGATAAACAGCCACAAAAGCATTAGTACCGGGAGAACAATAGGCAACTTTTTCATAACCTATACTTTAGCAAAACAAGTTACTGCTAAAAAAACAAATTATCAATACCCTCCACCGGAAACATTTGCTGTATTTAATCAAGTTTTGCGCTGATCAGTTTCAGAAATTCACTCCTGGTTGTATTTTTCAAAAACTCTCCGTCAAAAGCAGAAGTAGTAGTTACCGAATTTTGTTTTTGTACACCACGCATCATCATACACAAATGTTTGGCCTCTATTACCACGGCCACACCCAGGGGATTCAGCGCTTCCTTGATGGCTTCCAGTATTTGTGTGGTTAATCTTTCCTGAACCTGTAAGCGGCGTGAATAAACGTCCACTACCCTTGCCAGTTTGCTCAGTCCGGTTATATAGCCATTCGGGATATAAGCGATATGTGCCTTGCCAAAAAAGGGCAATATATGGTGTTCGCACATAGAATAGAGTTCAATATCTTTCACAATAATCATCTCACTACCTTCTTCCCTGAATTTGGCGGAATGAATGATGGCTTTGGGATCAATGGAATAACCCTGTGTCAGGTATTGCATGGCTTTTGCGACACGTTCAGGGGTTTTTAATA
>CAYHTC010000214.1:0-4567 GCA_964359445.1 uncultured Sediminibacterium sp.
ACACTACCGGATGGGTTATTGGATATATACAGGTAACAATAAATAGTCTACTGATTTAATAGGAAACACGTACTTTTAATCCTCAAAACAAAAAAACATGAGTTTACGATTAGGGGATGTTGCACCCAATTTTAAAGCACAAACAACCGTTGGTGAAATTGATTTTTATGAATATCCAGGTACTGGCTGGGGCGTACTCTTTTCTCATCCTGCTGATTATACACCGCAGCCTAATAAATAATACATGGGCAGGCAATCGTTTTATTTTTTGTACTTGTTCCGGTCCCGATGTCTATCGGGGCCTTTTTCATGCCTTCCATTTCCGTAACTGTTGTAGCACAGCTCTCAAATCTTTGGGAACAGGCGCTTCCAGTTCAAAAGTTTCATTGTTCAATGTAAACTTTAGCCTGTGCGAATGCAATGCCAGCCTGGATAAAATGGGTTTTTCTTCCTCTGCTATTTTTGCCAGCTTAAAATTTTTCTTTAGAGAGGATAATAAAACAGGTTTGGGATCTCCATACATTTCGTCGCATACAATAGAGTGTCCAATATGTTGCAGATGCACCCGTATCTGGTGCGTACGCCCCGTATGTATGCGAAATTCAACCCATGAGTATAACCGGAAAGATTCCAATACGGTATAATCAGTGGAAGAGGCTTTGCCTTTGGCATGTGTCATCATCCGGGTGGTCTTACCGGGATGCTCCATTATTGGCGCATCAATATTGCCCGAAGGGTTAACCATTTTACCATATACCAGTCCCTGGTAATATTTCTCCATCTCCCTTCCTTCAAATAACTGCGAGAGTTGTTTATGCGCCTCCTCCGTTTTGGCAAATACAATAATACCACTGGTATCCCTGTCCAGGCGGTGTACGGTATAGATAGTTCCTTTTTTCTCTTTCAGGATATCTTTCAATGAAACTTCCTGTCCCAATCTGTCTGGAATACTTAATAAACCAGCAGGTTTATTAATGGCGATGAATGAATCGTTTTCGAAAATGATGTTGGGTTGCATAGCGGAATTCTCCCTGTGGGTATGATCTTATTGTGTGTCTTTATTTTTTCTGAGGAAAGATTTGTTCATAAACTTAAGTAAGCGAACTTCTTTTTCCTGTAATAAACGCCATTTGCCTCTTTCTACATTTTTCTTGGTCAGGTTGGCAAACATTACCCTGTCTAACGCTTTTACATCATACCCTAAATGTTCAAAAATGCGTCGAACAATCCGGTTTCTTCCACTATGAATTTCAATGCCAATAACGGTTTTATCTTTCGGGTCGGTATATCCCACTGCATCTGCCATCACCAATCCATCTTCCAGTGTAATCCCCGCCAGTATGGCTTCCAGGTCTTTTTTGGCAACGGCCTTATCCAGGGTTACTTCATAAATTTTCTTTACTTCAAAAGATGGGTGTGTTAGTTTCTGTGCCAGTTCACCATCATTGGTCAATAACAAAACACCGGTGGTATTTCTATCCAGCCTGCCAACCGGATACACTCTTTCCGGTGTTGCCTGTTTTACCAGGTCCAACACCGTTTTTCTTCCCTGCGGGTCATTGGAAGTAGTAATAAAATCTTTGGGTTTATTGAGTAGTATATAAACAGCATTGCGTTGCAGAAATACCTGTTTGCCTTTAACCGTAACTTTATCGTTACCGGTTACTTTATAACCGGGCTCAAATATTTTATCTCCATTTACGGTAACTTTTCCTTCCTTCACCAATTCAGCCGCTTCCCTTCTGCCGCAAACACCCGCATGCGCGATGAACTTATTCAAAGGCATAAGATCGGAAGAGGCAGTTGGGAGTTGGGAGTTAGGAGTTGGGAGTTGTGGGGTTGCGGTATGTGGTTTAGGCGTTCGGGTAGGGTTGGTTTTTTTTCTAACTCCAGACTCCCAACTCCTAACTCCTAACTTACCCTCACTCGTGCCTCTTAACTTATCTTTTTTCTTTTGCCGCATTTCTTCGCCCGCGGCCCTGGCTTCTAATTTATTTTTTTTCTTTTCCTGGCGGAAAGCTTCTTTTACGGCGCTGCCTTTTTTCTGATTGGCAAACTTGTCGAAGTTGTCTGTACGTTTTTTCATGTTCTTTGTTTAATGCTGTTTTTCAACAGGAGCGGCAAAGGTAACTGAAAAAAAGTTACCTGGTTTTATTGGCCAATTGTCCGCAGGCAGCATCAATGTCCTTGCCACGGCTTCTTCTTAACCTGGCATTCACCCGGTTATGCTCAAGAATACCCATAAAATGCTGAATGCCCTCATCATCGGGCCGGGTATAGCGGAAAGCATCGATGGGATTGTATTCTATGATATTAATCAGGTCGGCGGGTATCTGGCGGAATATCCTGGTTAAATCTTCCGCGTCTTTGTCTGAATCATTCAGGTTTTTGAAAAGAATATATTCAAGGGTAATTTCATTGCCCGTTTGTTTATAGAAATAATTCAGGGCCTCTATCAGAACCTTGATATTATTCGTTTCATTAATGGGCATAATCTCATTACGCCTGGCATCTGTTGGGGCGTGTAGGGAAAGCGCCAGTTTAAAACGCACTTTATCATCTCCCAGCATTCTAATCTGTTTGGCAACACCGGCTGTTGATACGGTAATTCTTTTCGGGCTCATGAATAATCCATCTTCCGCGGATATCCGTTCAATGGCTTTGAGTACATTGGTATAATTCATCAATGGCTCACCCATACCAATAAAAACAATATTTGTTAATTTTTTATCGAACGATAGTTCGCTTTGTTTATTAATTAACACTACCTGGTCGTAAATTTCATCATAGGTAAGGTTACGTTTCCTGTTCATATATCCTGTTGCACAAAACTTACAGCTCAGGTTGCATCCTATCTGCGAAGAAACACAGGCCGTTTTACGTTCTTCGGTAGGTATTAAAACGCCTTCTATTTTATGTCCGTCAAAGGTTTTGAAACGGCTTTTAATGGTGCCATCGTCACTATGCTGTGTAGTATCCACCTGTAAGGCGGGCAGGGTAAAATCAGCCGCTAACCGTGCCCGCAGTTCTTTACCCAGGTTACTCATTTCATCAAAACTATGGGCATGTTTTTGCCAGAGCCATTCATAAACCTGTTGTACACGAAATTTCTTATCACCTATCGATTGAAAATAAGCTTCCAGTTCTGTTACACTCAGGTGACGTATGTTGGGTAAAGGGGTACTACTCATGGGGCAAAGATACCATAGATAGCAGATATTTCTGGATGCAAATATATTGCTTGATTTTACTTTAAAGCGAGACGGGTATGCTCAGTCGAAGCAAATTATTGAATTGGCAGTAAATGGAACTATTCAGGCTTTCATTACGCCTTCCATTGTACATATTGTTGGTTATTGGTTAACGAAAGCTTACGGTAATGCCAAAGCAAAAGAGTTATTGTTAACCCTTCTTACAGACGTTACTGTAATAGATTTACCGCACGAAATTGCTTTGAATGCGCTTCATTCAAAAATAAATGATATCGAAGATGCTTTGCCCTGCTATACAGCCATGCATCATAGGTTAGATTACTTTATTTCAAGAGACAAGCATTTACAAAAACAAAGTATTCCTGTATTACCTGTATATGCACCCCGGGACTTTTTGATTGAAATTGTAAAATAGCAAGAGATACTTATTTTTTTCTCTGCAGGTAGTTCAGGGCAGATGTTTCTCTCGAAGAGGGCCCTGCTCGCATAGTCGGGTTCTTTTATTACGAATAACGTTTACCATAGAAGTGTAGCAATTTACTAAAAACGGGAATCTTTGCTTTTTCTCTGCATCACCCCGTTATGCGGGAAGCGCAGAGTGGCATGTATAACTAACAGAGATATTGTACAGATCATTAGTCCGCTTGATGATTTAAAACTTTAATAGGCTGGTGTATTTGCGAAAGTTTCTGTGTCTCCAACAATATTTCTAATCGGCTGATTATCAATAAACAAATAAAAAATACGAAAGTTTGATTGCGTATAACTTTCTTATATTTACGTGTTGGTGGCAATTTTAAAATGGCACACCCTAAATGATTATGAGTGACGGTTTAGACATACAATTTCTTCGTGACAGTTATCAGAGAATGATAGATAAGGATATTCTCCAAATAGCACGTAAAGACATCAACGATTTAACACCAGAAGCTCGACAGGTTCTTGAAGAAGAATTACTAAAACGAAATCTTGACCCTAATATAAATGAGAGCCTGCCGCAAGAAATACAAACAGACGAAGAACAAACAGCAACTCCGAAGAGTTTTGAATTTGCTTTGCTTTTCGCTTTCATCTTTGGACCTTTTGGTATTTTGTATGTTTCTGCTACCTATGGTATAATCCTTATCATTTTAGGTGTTTTGGCATTTGCTCTATTGGGCTACATTGGACTTGCAATAATTTGGATTATTAGCATTATTGTGGCATTTCAGACATCAAGTAAAACAAAAGGAACAACAAAGGTTGTATCAAAGACTACAACAGATAGAGAAAGCCTATTAAATCAGTTGACACAATTACATTCTTTAAAGGAGAAGAATGTAATTACTGAAGACGTTTATGAAACAGAGCGACTG
>CAYHTC010000215.1:0-4532 GCA_964359445.1 uncultured Sediminibacterium sp.
GCTTCCGGAGATAGCTATATTGCATTCACTTTATAATAAAAAAATAACCAACCTCACCAAACATGTTAACCAAAGACATTTTCGTTCACCATGTATATTTCTGGCTCAAACATCCGGAAAGTGAAGAAGCTAAAGCTGCCCTGCTGGCGGGCCTGCAGGCATTAAGCAAAGTGCCTTCTATTCAACAATTTCATATTGGTGTACCCGCTACTACCAATCGGGACGTGATTGATATTACCTACCAATTTTCCTGGCTGGCTGTTTTCCCAACCAAAGAAGCCCAGGATGCTTACCAGACAGACCCTGTTCATTTAAACTTTGTAGCTACCTGCGAACATTTGTGGAAGAGGGTAACCGTATTTGATTCTATAGGAGCATATTAAAATAAAAAAACCGCAGATCCGCAAATTTTTCTATCTGCGAATCTGCGGCTACTGTTAGTATCCCCTATTTATTCCACTGTAATGCCGCTGACTGAACTTCGGAAGAATTGGTGCCGATATGTATCACAAACTTTCCCGGCTCCCATACTTTCTTCAGATCATAATTGAAGAAGGATAATTGTTCTGTAGTAATTTGAAAGCTGATTTCTTTTGTTTCACCAGCCTGTAATAATATTTTCTGAAACCCTTTTAAGTCTTTCACAGAGCGGGTTACACTCGCTACCGGGTCACTGATATATAACTGCACTACTTCTTCTCCCGCATATCTTCCTGTATTTTTCAGGGTAACACTGGCAATCAATTTTTCTTCGCCTTTCAAAACTGTCCTGCTCAATTTTACAGGACCATATTGAAAGCTGGTATAACTTAAGCCATACCCAAATGGGTATAAAGGATCATTGGATTCATCCAGGTAATTGGATTTGAATTTAGGGAACCCTGTACCATCAAAAGGGCGTCCTGTATTTTTATGATTGTAGTAGATAGGGATCTGTCCCACACTGCGTGGAAAAGTAGCCGTTATTTTTCCGGAAGGATTATAGTTTCCAAATAATACATCTGCCACTGCATTGCCGGCCTCTGTTCCGGGTGCCCATGCTTCGAGAATAGCGGTAGCATGATCATTCTCCCATACCAGTGTAAGGGGTCTTCCGTTAATAAGCACTACCACCAAGGGTTTGCCGGTTTTCGACAAAGCCTTTAATAAATCCTGCTGGCTGGCAGGTAAACTGATATCAGCGCGACTGGAAGATTCTCCGGACATATCCGCCGCTTCCCCTACTACCGCAACAATAATATCCGATTGGTTGGCAGCGGCTACTGCTTCATCAATCATCGCCTGCGGCGAGCGGGCATCTGCCTCAACTTCTATACCCAGTGCATTGGTACGTTTAGCAAATAAGGTGTCATCGGTTAGATTCGCTCCTTTGGCAGTTAGAATATTGACACTGTTACCAGCCACGTTTTTAATCCCTTCCAACACACTCACCGATTCTCTCCAGTCGCCGGCCACTACCCATGTTCCTAACATATTTCTTTTATTATCAGCCAGTGGCCCCACCAATGCAATGGTTCCTGATTTTTTCAAGGGTAGTACCTGGTTGTTATTTTTTAACAGTACCATACTATGTGCTGCAATATTTCTGGCAGCCTGCCGGTTAGCGGGCGTTAAAATATCCCTTGCAGTTCTTCCTTCATCAATATAACGATAAGGATCATCAAACAAACCCAGTTTGAATTTTGCTTCCAGAATCCGTAAACAGGCTTTATCAATATCAGCAACAGCCACTTTTCCTTCTTTAACAGATTTACCTAAGGTAGTTAACAGGCCTTCACCTACCATATCCATATCCAGACCGGCTTTCAGCGACCGGGCAGCAACAGTTTGCAGATCACCCACACCATGTGCGGTCATTTCGTTTAACGAAGTATAGTCAGATACCACAAAACCTTTGAAGCCCCATTCTTTACGAAGCAGGTCGGTAAGCAACCATTTATTTCCGGTAGCCGGTACGCCATCAATTTCATTAAATGAACTCATGATACTTCCCGCACCCGCGTCTACTGCTGCTTTATACGGAGGTAAATAATACTCATACATTTTAATACGGCTCATATCCACGGTATTGTATTCCCTACCCGCTTCGGCGGCGCCATATAAAGCAAAGTGCTTTACACAGGCCATGATGGTATTGTTTTTAGAAAGATCATCCCCCTGGTAACCGTGTACTATGGCTTTGGCAACCTGTCCGCCTAAATAAGGGTCTTCCCCCGATCCTTCTGAAATCCTTCCCCAGCGTGCATCACGGGCAATATCAACCATTGGTGAGAAGGCCCAGTTTAATCCATCGGCAGATGCTTCGGTAGCCGCTATCCTGGCAGATTGTTCTATCAGACCCATATCCCAGGAAGCAGACAAGCCAAGGGGAATAGGGAAAATAGTTTTGTGTCCATGAATCACATCCAGGCCAAAAATCATGGGTATCCGTAAGCGGGATCCTTTAACAGCCAGTTCCTGTGCTTTACGCACTTTTGCCGGAGAAGTGATGCCGAATAAACCGCCTACCTGGCCATTTTTAATTTTATTTTCCACATCTGAACTCACTACAGAACCCGTTACAGCGGCACCGCCTGGAATAATCAGGTTAAGCTGACCAATTTTTTCTGCCAGTGTCATTTTGGCCAGTAAGGCTTTGGCTTTTGATGGGATATCATTTTGAGAGAAGGATGGATAGCTAAGTAAAGCAATTACCGCTATCGCAAAAATTTTTTTCATACGGGTAAGTTTAATCTGTAAAAAACAAAGGTCTCTCTTTTATTCGAACTTCGCAAATACAAGAAGGCATTGCAGGATGGCTTAGAAGGCGGATGGTAATTATTTATTTACAAATTACCTTTCTTCAATTCCTCCACTGCAAAATTCGCTGCACGCGCGGTTAAAGCCATATAAGTAAGTGACGGATTCTGGCAGGCAGAAGATGTCATACATGCTCCATCAGTTACAAATACATTCTTCGCATCCCATACCTGGTTATTGCCATTCAATACGGAAGTTTTTGCATCCTTACCCATTCTGGCTGTTCCCATTTCATGAATGCCGTGTCCAATGGCGTGTCCACTATCATACGTTGTTACATTCTTTACACCAGATGCTTCAAACATAGCTTTGAGTTCAGCCACTATTGCTTTACGCATTTTTAGTTCATTCTCTTTCAATTCACAATCCATTGATAAAACAGGCAGACCCCATTTATCTTTTTTATGCTTATCGAGTGAGATTTTGTTTTCGTGATAAGGTAATATCTCTCCAAAACCTGTTGCCCCAATTCTCCAGCCACCGGGCTCTGTAAGCGCTTCCTTAAAATCCGTACCAATGCTCAGTTCGGCCACATCCCTGCTCCAGCCTGCTCTGCTGGCACCGCCCTGGTAACCAAAGCCACGAAGGAAATCCCTTTTATCATTTCCGATATTGGCAAAGCGTGGAATATAAAATCCATTGGCCCTTCTGCCTGCATAATATTTGTCTGCATACCCTTCCACCTCACCCGATGCGCCCAGATTATAATGGTGATCCATTACATTATGTCCGAGTTCCCCACTGCTGCTTCCCAAACCTTCGGGCCATATATCCGTTGCAGAATTAAATAATACCCAGGTTGAATTCAATGCGGAAGCATTTAAGAAAACTATTTTTGCATAATATTCATACGTCTGATTGGTTTCAGCATCTAACACTACAACGCCTTTTGCTTTCTTCGTATCCTTATCATAGATGATCGAAGTCACGATAGAAAAAGGGCGTACCGTTAAGTTATTCGTTTTCATGGCAGCGGGCAAAGTGGATGACTGTGTACTGAAATAGCCGCCAAACGGACAACCTTCCCAGCAACGGTTACGAAACTGGCACTTTGTTCTTCCTTCGATGGCTGCCGTTAAATTTGCCACACGGCCAATAAATAAATGACGTTCGCCTTTGTATTGTGCTTTAATTCTGGCTGCTACCTCTTTCTCTACACAGTTCAGATCCATCGGTGGTAAAAAATGGCCATCAGGCAAATGTGGTAAGCCTTCCATTGATCCGCTGATACCGGCAAATTTTTCGGCACAATCGTACCATGGTGCAATGTCTTTGTAACGGATGGGCCAGTCAACACCCACACCTTCTTTACCATTCGCTTCAAAATCCAGGTCACTCCATCGGTAGCTTTGTCTGCCCCATAAAATGGAACGGCCACCCAGTTGATAGCTGCGCCACCAGGTAAAGGGTTTTACTTCTGTGTATGGGCAATCTTCTTCATTGGTCCATGAGGCCATTACCGGTTCATTGGCGGCCCAGCCACGGTGTATAACAGGATATTTATGTTTTTGCTCTACTGTGGTTTTACCCCTGTGTGCAAATTCCCAGGGATCTTTATTGGCGGTTGTATAATCTTTGATGTGTTCATAATTTCTGCCGCGCTCCAGCATTAATACTTTCAAACCCTTTTCTGTTAATTCCTTAGCCGCCCATCCGCCACTGATACCTGATCCTACTACAATAGCATCATAGGTATTTTGTGCCTGGGCTTTCGTATTGAGGTTTGTGGAATC
>CAYHTC010000216.1:0-4428 GCA_964359445.1 uncultured Sediminibacterium sp.
ATAATATTATCAGTGGTGTGATTGGCGGGTTCTTTCTTGCACTCTCATATTTTGGTACCGATCAGTCGCAGGTGGGCCGTTACCTTACTGCCAAAGACACAAAAGAAAGCCGTATCGGTTTATTGATGAATGGATTGGTGAAAGTGCCGATGCAGTTCCTGATTTTATTATTGGGAGCCATGCTGTTTACTTTTTATCAGTTTAACAGCGCGCCTGTTTTCTTTAATAAGGCAGTAGCCAATAAAGCCATGGCAACCCCTTATAAAGATTCACTGGCGGGTATTGAAAAAAAGTTTGATCAGCAACAGTTGTTGCAACAACAACTGAGTAAAAATTATGTAATAGCCCATCAGGAAAATTATAAAGATAGCCTGCAGGCGGGAACCGCTAAATTGTCGGCCATTCAAAAAGAATATAAATCAGTATTAAAAAAGGCATTGCCCGGCGATGATACCAATGATACCAATTATATCTTTCTAAGGTTTGTGATTGATTTTTTACCAAAGGGTTTGGTGGGCCTGTTAATTGCCATCATATTTCTGGCAGCCTGGGGCTCGATAGCGGCGGCATTGAATTCGCTGGCATCCTGCACCATGGTTGACTTTCATCTCAGATTTCGCGGAATGAAATATGATAGCACCAATCTGGAGCAATGCGCCGATGAATACAGGGTGTCTAAATATTATACATTGGCCTGGGGAATATTTGCCATTATCACCGCGGAGTTTGCAACAGGTATGGGTAGTTTGATAGAAGCAGTTAATATATTGGGATCTTTATTCTACGGAGTTATTCTTGGTATATTCTTAGTGGCTTTCTATTTTAAAAAAGTGGGTAGCCATGCTGTATTTATTGCCGCTATACTGGGTGAAGCAGTAGTAATAACCTTTTTTCTACTTGATAAATATGAGATCATAGGACTTGGTTTTCTATGGTTAAATGTAGTAGGGGCCGTGGCGGTGGTGGGGGTGAGTTTGGTGGTGCAGGGGTTGAGGAAATTAATAATTAATAATTAATAATTTGGGGTTGAGCATTTTTTAAAAAGGTTTCGTTTTATAAAATCATTTTTTTGTAATCAGATTGATGCAGATGAGCCAAAAAAAAGCAACCGTAACCTGGGCCAAAGGGGGCAATATATATGAAGTAAATATCCGGCAATACACAGCAGAGGGTACATTTGAAGCCTTTGGCAGGCATTTACCAAGACTGCATGATATGGGTATCGAAATACTCTGGTTAATGCCCATTACACCCATCAGCGAAAAAAAACGCCAGGGAACTTTAGGCAGCTATTACGCCTGCAGCAGCTATACAACCATCAATCCTGAATTTGGAACCCTGGCAGATTTTAAAGACCTGGTTAACGCTGCGCATGATCTTGGATTCAAGCTGATTATTGATTGGGTGGCCAACCATACCGGTTGGGATCATCCCTCGACATTGGAACATCCTGAATGGTATGTTACGGACCTGGAAGGAAACTTTACAGAAAAGAATGGATGGCACGATGTAATTGACCTTGACTTTGATAATGCGGATATGCGGATGGCCATGATGGATGCCATGAAATATTGGGTAACGGAATGCCGGATTGATGGTTTCCGTTGCGATATGGCACATTTGGTACCGCTTGATTTTTGGATCGAAGCCCGCCATCAATGCGATGCGCTGGCTGATTTATTCTGGCTCGCGGAATGTGAAGAAGTGGCGTATCATGATGCATTCGATGCGAGCTATGCCTGGTGGTGGATGCATGTAACTGAAAAGTATGTTAAAGGTAATGCCTCATTACATGAAGTTCGGGAGGTGTTACATGCGTACACACAATATCCGCAGGGCGCGATCAAATTATTCTTTACCGCTAACCACGATGAGAATAGCTGGAACGGTACTGAATATGAAAAATATGGCAGGACGGCCAAAACCTGGGCCGTATTCACCTGCACCTGGCAGGGTATGCCACTGATATATAGCGGACAGGAAAGTCCGAATAAACAACGCCTCGCTTTTTTTGACAAGGACCCGATCAACTGGCAGGAGCCCCTGCAATTGCATACGTTTTATCAAACACTATTACAACTCAGAAAGGATTCAAAAGCCATACAGGAAGGAGAAACCTTTGTTCTTCCCAACCAGCATGGCAACCAACTGATGGCTTTCCTGCGCAGGAAAGAGGCAGAAGTAGTACTGGTCTTACTCAACCTTTCCACTGAGGACAGAATTAACATAACAGTAGAACACCAATGGTTATCCGGAACCTTTCATAATATTTTCTCAGGTCTCTGTTTTGCTTTCAGCGGAAAGGAAAAATTTGAATTGCAGGCAGGAGAGTATGTGGTATATGAAAAAAGCGGCCGTTCAAAATGAACAGCCGCTTTTTTATTAGTCTAACATTCTATTACGCTATATTACTCTATCATTCCCTCATCATCTATTCCACATCGCTCAAATCCAACGGATACGGGTATGTGCCTTCAAACCCGGGATAAATTCCTTCAACCTTTACTTTTCTTCCTTTATTCAGCGATAATAATTTATCCAGTTCTGCCACGGATCTGATTGCCTGGTCGTTTACACTGGTAATAATAAAGCCTTCCTGCATTCTTGTTTTTTTTGTCTTGTGATATGTGCGGCGGATGCTTAGTAACTGACTGCATTGGCTATTGGGTTTATGATGAAACACTTTTGCCTGCCGGAGGAGGTGGCGGTGGTAGCAGCAGCAGTGGGGGTGGTGGTGGATCCCCAATGTATGATCCATATGCAGATTCCTATTTAGGTGACGGGCTTATGGATGATGATGACAATGACAATACCGCAGATGTTGGACCGACACAAACTATGCCAAACAGTTTTTTACTTAATAACGGAACAACAGTTATAGTTACATTTGGGATTACTCAGTCAGATAATCAAAATGCTCAACAAACTGTGAGTACCCGTATGGTAAATGCCTTGATTTCTGCCTTAGAAATAGCATCACAGTCTATTTCAATTACATCAATTCATTTAGCGGCAACGACTAATGGACTCCATGCCACTTCGAGTAATCATTATAAAGGATTGGCGGTTGATATTTCCAGAATTAATGGGATTCCTATTAGTAATATGGGAGCAAACAATATAGTTACTACCTTGCAACAGGCTATTGAAAATACACCAAACAGAAGAGAGAATTTCGGGCCGGCAATGAAATTAAAATTAGGACAACCATGGACAATAAGTGGACACAGCGATCATATACATTTTGCTATTAACGGACAATAAAAACTTAAATAATGAAATCTTTTTTTTTAAACATTTTGGTAGTAATAGGATTTTTTTTGGTTCCTGAAAATTCATTTTCTCAACCTATAAAGCCTGAAAAAATAGAGGATACCCATATTGTTTCATTACTAAATAATGTGAGGGAATACCGGCAGTTTAAATCGGCCGGTTTGACAGCCGGGCTTTTTGTTATTAGTAACCCAAGTGGGAGTGCCTTAATTCCTGAAGGCGATGAGGTAACTGACAATATCTATGTTGCAGTTTCAGAATATGATGAACAGCCCAAACAATCTCTTTTTTGTTTGAAAAATGTATATGCTATATCAAAGATTCAACTTGAGAAGGCTGTTAAAAATACTATTTCAATCAGCTTTAGTTACATCGAAAATAAAGTGAAAAGGAAATCAACCATTAAGATTACAATTGATGATATAGTGATTGATTAGTATCAAGCATACATTTTCGCCTTTGTATATTCCAAATTAAAAGCGGCCGTTCAAAATGAACAGCCGCTTTTTTATTAGTCTAACATTCTATTACGCTATATTACTCTATCATTCCCTCATCATCTATTCCACATCGCTCAAATCCAACGGATACGGGTATGTGCCTTCAAACCCGGGATAAATTCCTTCAACCTTTACTTTTCTTCCTTTATTCAGCGATAATAATTTATCCAGTTCTGCCACGGATCTGATTGCCTGGTCGTTTACACTGGTAATAATAAAGCCTTCCTGCATTCTTGTTTTTTTCAATAAACCTTCGCCTATTTTCTTAACAACCACACCTCCGGTAATCTGGTTAGCTGCAGCGGTTTTGCTGTCAACAGCGGCTAATTCAGCGCCTAATTTTTCAAGGATACCGGTTATTTTTACAATTCCGGTAGTGCCCAATTTATTTTTGAGCGTAAGTGGCACGGTAACTTCTTTACCACCGCGAATATAGGTTAGTGAAATTTTATCGCCTGGTTTGAATTTGGTTACCTGTTCCTGTAATTCAGGTCCGGAAGTAACCGTAACGCCATTAATTTTGGTTACGATATCACCTTTCTTCACACCGGCCGCTGCGGCAGCGCCATCAGCAGGTACATCAATCACATACACACCTTCGCCTTCTTTATAACCGGTACCCAATTCTTTTCTTTGTTCATCAGAAATATTTTCT
>CAYHTC010000217.1:0-4421 GCA_964359445.1 uncultured Sediminibacterium sp.
TACATGAAGCTTTTGGCAAATACAATAAAATAGTAACGGTGGAAGATGGAACGGTAGTTTGTGGATTTGGCAGTACTATACTCGAGTTCATGAATAAAAATAATTACCATGCAGTAGTAAAAGTATTAGGTATCCCCGATCGTTTGGTGGAACATGGCTCGCTTAAAGAATTACACAGAGAATGTGAATATGATGCACAAGGCATCGCGGATGCGGTGAGGGAACTGATGAAAGATAAGGTGAGTGTGCGTTCAACGATGGCCGGCCAGGCTTAACTTGCTTATTCAGGTATCGGTGTTTTTTCGATAATATCATTTTCGCCTACCAATCCCTCAGCCTCAAGGTCTTCCTCGCGGTGATTATTCCATTCAACAATAAAATTATTCATACCCTGACCCACCAATAGTTTCATGAATTTCTGCTGAGATAACTCAAGCAGTGAAAGAAAGAGGAAAAGTGCATGTATCCTGTTGCTACAGACCTCGAACACTTTTTCAAAGGAGACCGTTTTCTCTTTTTGTACAAGGTCCAGCATATAATCGCGGCTGCCTTCCATGGTATAATTATAGCGCACTACCGTATGTACCGGTTTATTCTGGCGCTCATGTACACGCAGCATCACTTTTTCAAACGCTTTCATGAGTTTGAACATAGTAATGGTTTGTATCTCGGTACCTTCTGAAGCATCCTCACCTAACTGTACTATTTCTCTCTGCAGGTTACCGCGCTTAATCATCAGCATTCGTTGCGCTTCCATCTCAGCCATCTGAACAGCCGCCTCTTTAAAGCGTTTGTATTCCAGAATTTTATCGATAAGTTCCTGGCGGGGATCTATTTCGTTACCATCCGCATCAATTTCTTTTCTGGGTAATAACAGCCTGGCTTTAATACGCATGAGTGTAGAAACAAACAGGATAAATTCACTGCTCAATTCAATATTCAGCTTCTCGCCCTGATGGATATAATCCAGGAAATCATTGATGATTTTTGTGATAGGTATATTATAAATATCCAGTTCATCCCTTTCAATAAAAAACAAGAGGAGATCGAAAGGGCCCTCAAACTGATCCAACTTAATCTGGTAACTCACATTATTCACTGGTCAAAACTTTAGATGCAAAGAAAACCGAATCGGCCTGAAAAAAGCCAGTGGAAGGGGAATAGTTATCCACGGGGGAGTTGGAAGTTAGGAGTTAGGAGTGAAAGTGAAGGATGAGTCGTGAATCGTGAGAAAATGTTTTACTCCAGACTCCTAACTCCTAACTATTTCCTCAACGAATCCCTAATTTCAGCCAGTAACTGTTCCGTACCGGATGGTTCTTTTGGTGCAGCCGGAGCAGGGGCCTCTGCTTTTTTCATTCGGTTGATGGCCTTTATCACCAGGAATACAGAGAATGCCACCACCACAAAATCGAACAGGTTGGTAATAAAAGCGCCATATTTTACGGCTACCTCGGCAACAGCCGGTGTAACCGGCTTTCCGGCGGCATCCTGCACCGCGGGTACGGCATGTTTGAGTACCAGCACTTTGTCGGTAAAGTCTACCCCGCCGGTTAGCATACCTACCAGCGGCATAACAATCCCATCCACAAAAGAAGTTACAATTTTTCCAAATGAAGCGCCCATAACGAAGGCAACGGCAATATCTATCAGGTTACCTCTCATGGCAAACTCTTTGAATTCTTTCATCATACCCATATACAATCGGTTTTATCAGTTGAAAATACTATAAAAAATATTCAATCCTGTTAAGCATTTATACAGGGCAACTGTAATCAGATATTCTTTATACCAATATTGGTCGGATGGAATAATACCCTTTGGGCACGGGTACCGATCTTTTGCAGGTTGATGACCGGCAGGGCAAATAAGTTTTCCTGAAATTATTCTTTTGCCTTTGTAAAAGCAGCAACTTTGACCAAAATAAACCTGTGGGAGAAAAATTGATCAACTGGGGACTTTTTTCCCTCTTAGCACTCATCTGGGGCAGTTCATTTATTCTGATGAAAGCAGGTATGAGTAGTTTAACACCTTACCAGGTTGCTTCTCTACGCATACTCAGCGCAGGACTCATTTTGATCCCTTTTGCCAGAAAAGCTCTGTTAGAAGTGCCCCGGAACAAACTGGCATTGGTTATTTTATCAGGACTGCTGGGGAGTTTTTTCCCTGCTTACCTGTTTTGCATTGCCGAAACCAAAATAGACAGTTCACTGGCGGGTATGCTAAATGCCTTAACACCCTTATTTACCATACTGGTAGGTATTGCTTTCTTTCAGTTTAAGGCGCAAGCAATAAAGATAGTGGGCGTTTTAATTGGTTTGGCAGGCCTGTTACTATTAGTAACACCTGAATTAACGCTGGGCATTCAACATTTTTCTTACTCTTTATTTGTTTTGGCAGCCACTGTTTTTTATGGCCTGAATGTAAATATGGTGGGCAGGCATATGCGGGGAATAGGCTCTTTAAACATCGCTTCGCTCGCATTTGTTTTTCTGATCATACCATCCCTTATTATTCTGTACTTCACCGGTTATTTTGCCCTGCCTTTACATGAAAAACCTTTGCTGATGGCTACCCTCGCCTCTTTTGTATTAGGCATATTGGGTACAGCGGTAGGTTCCATACTTTTTTACATGCTGGTAAAAAAGGCAGGCGCCTTATTCGCCTCCATGGTTACCTATGGCATACCCTTTATTGCAGTATGCTGGGGCATATGGTATGGTGAGGTAGTCACTTTATTTCAGATAGGTTGCCTGGGTATTATCCTTGTAGGCGTATATCTGGTGAATAAAAAATAATTTACACAGACACCATCTTTTTTAGTTAGGAGTTGGGAAAATAAAAAATGAATTATACAGACATTATCTCTTTCTCTTTAGCGGACAAATGTTTATCAACCAACAGGATATATCTGTCGGTAATTTCCTGCACATTTTTTTCGCCATCTTTGGCAGCATCCTCACTAAGTCCGTCTTTGGTTAATTTTTTTATCTGTTCAATGGCATCGCGGCGTATATTCCGGATGGCTACTTTGGAATGTTCGCCCTCGGCGCTGGCTTTTTTAAAGAGTTCTTTTCTTCTTTCCTCTGTAAGCGGGGGAAGAAACAGGCGAATCTGGTTACCATCACTCTGTGGGGTGATACCGATATTGGCCTGCATAATGGCTTTCTCTATTGGCTGAAGCATATTCTTTTCCCATGGCTGGATACTGATGGTTCTTACATCCAGCACACTGATATTAGCCACCTGTGTAATGGGTGTTGGCGCCCCGTAATAGTCTACATTGATCCCGTCAACCATGGTGGGACTAGCTTTCCCGGCCCTTATTTTGGTCAGTTCCACTTCAAGGTAACTAATCCCTTTGCGCATATTATCTTCCGCTCCTTCTACAATTATTTGTAATTCTTCCGGCATAAGCTGTTTTTTAAACTGAGGCGAAAATAATGAATAGTTGGGTTATCTTCGCAGCCATAAAAAAACAAAACAATGGCAAGCATCCAGGAATTACAAAATATTTCGAGCCAGCTCAGGCGTGACGTAGTGAGGATGGTACATGGCGTACAAAGCGGCCATCCCGGCGGTTCATTGGGCTGTGCTGATTATTTTGCCGCCCTTTTCTTTCAAATTATGCACTACGATACGCATTTTTCGATGGATGGGAAAAATGAGGACCTGTTCTTTCTTTCCAATGGACATATTTCACCGGTATATTATTCCGCACTTGCCCGTTCGGGCTATTTTGAAGTGAAGGAACTGGCCAGCTTCCGAAAGATTAATACCCGCTTACAGGGCCACCCAACCACACATGAGCATTTACCCGGTGTAAGAATTGCCAGTGGCTCTCTGGGACAAGGGATGAGTGTGGCAATTGGAGCTGCCTTAACCAAAAAATTGAATGGCGACAATCACCTGGTATTCTCTTTACATGGAGATGGCGAGTTGGATGAAGGACAAAACTGGGAAGCCATCATGTTTGCCGCACATCATAAAGTAGATAACCTGATTTCAACTATCGACTGGAACGGACAGCAGATAGATGGCCCGACCGACAAAGTGATGGGCCTCGGAAATATCAGGCAAAAATTTGATGCTTTCGGATGGACCACCCTTGAAATGAAAGGCAATGATATGATTGATGTGGTTGCTACCCTTGAAAAAGCAAAAACATTAATCGGGCAAGGCAAACCCATCGCCATTATGATGCATACCGCCATGGGGAAAGGTGTTGATTTTATGGAAGGCACCCATGAGTGGCATGGCATTGCCCCTAATGATGAGCAATTGGCCAAAGCATTGGCCCAGCTACCTGAAACACTTGGCGATTATTAATTATTCTGAACGAAGCGAAAACTCTTGCACAGCCGCCTTTCTCGCCGGTATCCATGATGCAATAACAGCAATAACAAAAACGGTTGCTCCTA
>CAYHTC010000218.1:0-4407 GCA_964359445.1 uncultured Sediminibacterium sp.
GGAATTGAAACGTAGTAGTTGCTTCCCTCGGAAACATGAGAAAAAAGCTTTTAATCGCACCATAGAGGAATTGAAACTCGCTGCGAATAAAGTCAACCCGGAACCGTGTAACCCTTTTAATCGCACCATAGAGGAATTGAAACTTTTGTTTGTTTTAATTGTTATTTAATACTGTAAACTTTTAATCGCACCATACAACAGAACCTCATGGCATAGATGGAAGAAATGATAATCATTTGTTCATACCAAGCCTGTCTATTTAATTATTTTATGCACGTATCTTCCATATTTCAGCTATTATTGCTTAATTTATATTCATGGATTTGCTGCTTTCCATAAAACAAGGTGATAGCTTGGTGTTTGAACATGTTTTTACTGCATATCACGAAAAGCTATATTTTTTTTTATTAAAAAAAACTCACTCAAGGTATATTGCTGAAGAGATTGTACAGGAAACCTTCACTCGCCTCTGGAAATACCGATCAAGTTTGGACGAACAGATCTCTTTGTCATCTCAAATTTTCAGAATAGCTAGAACTGCCCTTATTGACCTTTATCGAAGGGAAGCAAAACACGAAAAAATTCAATTCAGAAACCGTGATTCAAATTCCGAATCAATTGAACCAGTTAGTACAAGAGAATTGACGGAGCTAATTGGCAGCGCAATTCAGAAGCTTCCCCCAATTCGGCGAAAAGTTTTTTTAATGAGCCGGGTTGATGGGTTTTCTTATCGGGAAATCGCAGCACAACTTTCCATTTCACAAAAAACCGTAGAAAATCATATTTCACACGCACTCAGGCAATTACGTGAATTCATGATCGATTATTTACTAATCCTGGTATTTATTTTTGTATCGCTTAGGGGTTAATTGAAAAGTAAACGTATATATTATATAGATGATGGTCACGAAACAAGAAATAGAAAAATTTCTCAACGGGAATGGTAGTCCTGAAGAATTGGAAAAGGTCAAGAATGCATTAAGGCTTCAAAATGACCTATCTGAGATATTGGACGAAGACGAATGGGATCAATTTGTTGCAACAGATCAATTAAATGGTGATATCAGCAATGATCTGCTTAGAAATTTGAGAAAGGAATATCAACAGCCTGGCAGCATTCTTGTAGTTAGTATGATGAAAAAAATTGCTGTTGCAGCAGCACTGATCGGTATTGCTTTTGTAGGGTGGTGGGTATTTAATATCAATTTAAAAAGCAGTGAGGTTCTTCAGGTAGAAATAGCATCTACTCAAAAGAACCCTCGTTGGATAGTTAATGATAATCATTCTGGTAAACCCATTACAATTACCCTGAGTGACCAAACCAAAATAGTTCTTTACAATAATTCACAAATTCGTTACCAGGATTCGTTTTTAGTCAACCGTCGTGATGTTGAATTGATAGGGGAAGGAGACTTTGCTGTATTTAAAGACAAATCCCGTCCCTTTTCCGTCCGCAGTGGTGAGGTTTCAACCACAGTGCTTGGGACAATTTTTAATATTAAGACCTTTGAAAAAACCGGTTCTATTCGTGTTCGTTTATTTGAAGGGAGTGTTCTGATCAAAAGGGAAACTTTAGTTGGCAAAAGGGATTCTCTTATCCTCAAACCTGGACAAGAGTATCTCCTCGACAAGCCGCAGAATCATTCTGTAGTAAGATTAATGATGTTACCTGATTCGAAATCACGGAGTAATCCTGCTAAAAACAAGTTAGGCTCATCGGTTGTGGTTGTGAATAACTGGTTTCAATTCGATAATCAATCTCTACCTGATGTGCTTGATCAATTGGAAGAAATGTACGGGGTTAGAATTGAATACAAACGGATGGAAATTCAGAATATGTATTTCATCGGTAAATTTGAAAAAGGGGATAGCCTGCAAAATATTCTTGAGACCATTGCGACACTTAACAGGCTACATCTGCGTAAAGAAGCGGGTAAATTTATCATCGCTAAGTAAGCTTTATTTAAGAAATTAAACTTGTCACCAACCGGTGACCTGATAAAGTATTGTCAATCTAAACTGTGACGTCATATGAACCACACTTGCCAAACCTTTACTAAAAAGGCAATAGTACTTCTTACAATTATATTGACGGGATCCCTGACTTTCTCACAAAGTCCTGTGATGATTCGCGGCATTGTTCAAAATGAGAAAGGAGAAAAACTGACGGGTGTTGCTGTTACAGCAACGAACGCCAAAACAAAATTTAGTGCCGGTACCAATTCTGATTCGTCAGGGATATTTGAGTTTGTAAAATTACCTGCCGGCAGCGGTTATAGTTTCTCTTTTTCTTCCTTGGGCTATGAGCCGTTAACCATGTCAGGATATACGATAAAGCCTGATATAACCCTTACACTTGCCATGAAACTAAAAGAACAGTCTGCTGGTTCGAGTGAAGTAGTTGTGACCGGGTATACCCGGCAACGCAAAAAGGACCTCACGGGTGCTGTATCCGTTGTCAGAGCGGGAGATTTGCAGTCCGCAGCTGTGGCAGGTTTTGACCAGGCTCTGGAAGGAAAGGTGGCAGGGGTCAACGTACTTAGCAGCAGGCAGCCCGGTGGTGGCGTGGCGATCCGTATCCGGGGCTTTGGCACCATAAACAACAATGATCCGTTATATATCCTCGATGGCATACCCGTTACGGGTAATGTCAGTAATATCAACCCTGACGATATTGAGACACTGCAGGTTCTGAAGGATGCCTCATCGGCTTCCATTTATGGTGCCAGGGCTGCCAATGGTGTAGTGATCATCACCACGCGCACCGGAAAGCCGGGGAAGAACCAGCTCATTTATGATGGCTATATAGGCACCCAGCGGATTATGAACTTGCCAACACTTACAAATTCCAGTCAATATGGACAGTTATGGTTCACAGCGCTGGCGAATGCCAGCCAGGGTCCCCCGGCAGGCAACCCGTATGGCACCGGTTCCCAGCCCGTCATTCCGGCTTTCCTGAATGCAGCCAACACAACACCCTCCGGAAATACCGATTGGTTCAGTGAGATCACTGCGCCCGCCGTCATCCAGTCGCATACAGCTTCTTTCTTAAACGGCAATGAAAAGGGACAAACAGCTTTCAATGTAGGCTATTACGACCAGAAAGGTGTATTAAAATATTCTTCGGGCTTCACGCGTTATTCTGCGAGGTTTAATTCGGACTATACCTATTTCAAACGGCTGAAAGTGGGTGAATTTGCTTCTGTTGTTAACACGGAGTCACAGGCTGTATCCGAAAATTCAGCCCTAGGCTCTGCAATCAACAGCGTTTACTTTGCAGATCCCATTCTGCCGGTTTATGATATCAACGGGAATTATTCTGGTCCTCCCGCCAATATGCCGATTGGGGGCCGTAACCCGCTGTCAAGCCTGCATTCAGGTGTATTCAACTATGCGAAAACCTGGCGTGTGTTAGGCAAGGTGTTTGCAGACATGGCCATCAGCAACGGTTTAAACATCACTACCAGTTATGCAGTTGATTACACCAATTATAATTCGAAATCATTCAATCCTACCTTCTCCGAGGGCACGCAAACCAACAGTACCAATACGGTAAGCTATTACAACAGCTACACGTTTAATACAACCTGGACCAATACGGTAACCTACAAAAAAACAATAGGTAGGCATGCTCTTGATATCCTTGGAGGTACTGAGTTTATCCATGGGGTAAGCAAGAACATAGGCGCGGCACGTTCTGCACTGCCATCCAATGACATCAATATTCAACAGATCAATGCCGGCACACTTGCACCTACCAATAGCGGAACAGGTGTTGAAAACGCGCTGTTCTCCCTGTTTGGCAAAGTCAACTATATATATGCAGACAGGTATCTTGCTTCATTTACCTTACGAAAAGATGCTTCCTCCCGTCTGCCTGTAACCCGTAACAGCCAGGTGTTTCCTGCTTTTTCACTCGGTTGGCGTATTTCAGACGAGTCTTTTTTCTCTAACATCCGAAAAACCATCTCTGAATTAAAGTTGAGAGGGGGCTGGGGCCAGACTGGCAACCAGGAAATTACCGATTATTCCTATTTTTTCACTTATGCCCCCAATCTAAGTGCCGACAATTCCTATTATGATATCGGTGGTACGAACACCGGGGCGGTTACCGGCTACACACAAAACAGGATCGGGAATCCTTTACTCAGATGGGAAACTTCATCACAGACAAATATAGGATTGGACCTGACGGCTTTTAACAGTCGTTTTAGCTTATCTGTGGATGTATTTGAAAAACAAACCAAGGACCTGCTGGTCCAGCCACCGCTACCAGCGACCTTTGGCGCTGCCACACCTCCCTTTATCAATGGTGGGTCAATGTCTAACCGTGGTATTGAAATTGAAGCAGGTTATAGTGGCAAGGCTGGCCCGGATTTCAGCTTTTCAGTCAGCGGTAATTTTTCC
>CAYHTC010000219.1:0-4397 GCA_964359445.1 uncultured Sediminibacterium sp.
ACTTCAACATCATCTATAAACAGTTTCACGTAGTCATCTGCCGTAATACACAGCTCATAGTTTCCCTCTTTCAACATCATTTTTGATACCGCAACAGTGGCAAAAGAATCTGCCGGTAAATTCTTTCCAATACTTCCCCACCAGGTATAATCAACCTTTTGTGCAGTAACACTGTATATGGGCGTTTTTTCAAACAGCCTGGTAAAGCTGTGATAGTCTTTGGCAGGGTCATGCGCTCCATCCCATGCATACCATTGTATCGTCCAATTGGCTAATGGATGAAATGCCCGGTATTCAAATGTTCTGTTAGTATTACTATCCCGTTTCTTTCCAAATACATCCGTAAAAGATGGCCCCGAATAATTTAATTGTATACGCCTGTACTGCCGCGTTGTATCTGCTCTGGCTATGATGGAGGAAGGAAAACTGTCAACCCCTTTGCTGATGATCTCAAAACCCGACAGCTTGCTGATATCCCATTTGCCTTTCGGGCCCGCCACTTCAAAATGATACCATCCGTTGCTGTCAATATTTTGTAACCAGAGAATCGGGTAACGAAAATCATAGGGCCCCCATTCAGTAATACGCATTTCTTTTTTGCCCTGCGGTACCATCATCGCCGGCAACTGATCGGCTTTTAGGGATTTTAGTCTTTCATCTTTCTGGTAATCAATGTCTAAAAAACTGTCTTCGCGGGAGGTATCAATATTATCAACCCTGTTGCCCAGTTGTAACTTTTTGTTTACCATCAGTTTGGTATTTCCGCTTAATACAACCGTATCAGTGCCCATTATATCAAATGCGGTTTCATTAGCGGTAAAACGGTTCGATGCTATCCAGTAATTCCTGCTTTCGGTATTCCTTAATTTTGCATAGGCCCAGTCGCCGGGTTGTTTTTCCCTGGACCATAATTTGATGCCTGTACGGTCATTGGTAAAACTGTTCAGGGCGATATTGATGTCCTGTCCGTGTTCTATGGCAATCCCGATCCTGTTGTTTTCGAAACTATTATCCGTAATGTCCGTTTCATAACTGTATCCTCCCCAGATACCATGATCACATTCATGAATAATATTTTTCATGATCAGGTTCCTGCTGAAGGTTACTTCTATGCCATTGGCAGGTGCATAGGAGAAATCGTTTCCATAAATAAAATTATCATTGCAGCCGCCCGATCCGGAATCCATTGTGGTCTGGCCCGCCCATAAAAAAAATCCATCACCACTATGGGTTGCTGTATTGTATGCGAAAACGTTATTGCTGCTCTGCTCAAATACCAGGAAGCCCGCGCTGTCTTGTCCGCGTTTATATTTTCCGTAACTATACCCTCTCACGTTATAATCTACCCGGTTATGGTAGATGGTATTGTTACTGCTTCTGTACAGTCCTATTCCAATTCCCGAATTAAAGGAGAAATCATTATCGTAAACTACCGTTTTTTCAGTACCTGTCATCATCAATGCGCATTGTCCGCCGGTAACCATATTGTTGGTAATGATGGCTTTGGTACAGTTTTTCAGGTAGATGGCCGCGCCGTATCTTAGCCATTCATCCTGCTCATTTTTGTGGTAACTCATCCAGTCGCTGATATCTTCTCTTTCCCGGTTACTTTGTAAATGCCGGCGCCAGTTATAGCTAAGGTCGCAATGATCGATGGTCAGGTTCTCAATGCTGTCTGCCAATATGCCAACTTTATAACCATGGATAATGGCATTTTTGATAGTAATATTTTTGGATCCTTTTTTAATCAGTATGGATAATCCATACATCTCATCCGGCCTTGATTTATCATTGGATACCCGGAGTACGGACCGGCTGAAATCTACCGTAATATCATGGCCGTCAATAATAATAACCGGTTTGCCAGGGTCTGCATTACCATTCAGATAGTAGGTTTTGGGATTTACCGTAACTGAACTGGTGATGGTCATACCTGATTTCAGGTCAATATGGTTGGCAAATGCAAAAGAAAAAATGCCCGGAATACCAAAGATGGCAAGGATAACTTTCATGTGATTTTTCTTAGTGATGCTGATTCCCGGGTTTTCGGGAAAATTACCTGTGGTGAACTTCATTTCCCCTAATAATCATCCACGGTTGGTAATCAATTATTTCATGGCTCCATTCATAGTGATAAAGATATAAAAGCGAGACCGGAAAAAAGGGATTTTCAAAAATGCTAAGGGTACCCGTTTGGAAATACAATTTATCATTTTTCACAGTGAAAATAGCTGTCATAGGTTCCTCCTGTTTCCCAAACAGACTGCAGGAACAGGAAAACAGGCTGTCCGGGGCTGACAATTTTGCATTTTAGCTGCCAGTGGCATGGTGATTGACTATTAGATTCTGATTATTCATCAGAAATTCAATTTTATGGGAAAAATAATAGGGATTGACCTCGGAACCACAAACAGTTGTGTTGCCGTTATGGAAGGTAATGAACCGGTAGTGATTGCCAATGATGAAGGGCGTAGAACAACTCCTTCAGTGGTTGCCTTCCTCAAAAATGGGGAACGTAAAGTAGGCGATCCTGCTAAAAGACAGGCCATCACCAACCCGAAGAACACCATTAGCAGTGTAAAACGATTTATGGGCCGCAGGTACGACGAAGTGACCGAAGAAATCAGTCACTGGAGCTATAAAGTGGCCAAAGGTGACAATAATACGGTTCGTGTAGCTATTGACGACCGTTTATATACGCCTCAGGAAATTTCAGCGATGATACTTCAGAAAATGAAGAAAACGGCTGAAGATTACCTCGGGCATGAAGTAACCGAAGCAGTGATTACTGTTCCGGCCTATTTCAATGATGCACAGCGCCAGGCAACCAAGGAAGCCGGTGAAATTGCCGGGTTAACTGTTCGCCGGATAGTGAATGAGCCAACCGCCGCAGCCCTGGCATACGGACTTGATAAAAAACATGCCGATCAGAAGATTGCCGTATTTGACCTGGGTGGTGGAACTTTTGATATATCTATCCTTGAATTAGGAGAAGGTGTGTTTGAAGTAAAATCTACCAATGGTGATACACACCTGGGTGGTGATGATTTTGATAAAGTGATTATGGACTGGCTGGCGGATGAATTCAAATCACAGGAAGCGATTGATCTGCGTAAGGACCCGATGGCTTTGCAGCGTTTGAAAGAAGCTTCAGAAAAAGCAAAAGTAGAGTTGAGCTCTTCTTCAGAAACAGAAATCAATCTTCCTTATATTACCGCGGTGGATGGTGTACCCAAGCACTTAGTGGTTAAATTAAGCCGTGCAAAATTTGAGCAGTTGGCCGATAAATTATTTGCCCGTTGCTTAAAGCCATGTGAAGAAGCGTTGAAAGATGCCGGTTATAATATTTCACAGATTGATGAAGTGATTTTAGTAGGAGGTTCTACCCGTATCCCCAAGGTACAGGAGATTGTTGAAAAATTCTTCGGAAAGAAACCAAACAAAGGGGTTAACCCCGATGAAGTGGTTGCATTAGGAGCGGCTATTCAGGGTGCGGTATTGACCGGGGAAGTGAAAGATGTATTATTGCTCGATGTAACACCGTTAAGCCTGGGTATTGAAACCATGGGTGGTATTATGACAACCATGATCACTTCCAATACAACGATTCCTACGAAGAAAACAGAAGTGTATTCTACAGCCAGCGATAACCAGCCAGGAGTACAGATACATGTTTTACAGGGAGAAAGACCGATGGCTAATCAGAATAAAAGTCTGGGTATGTTTAACCTGGATGGTATTCCGCCGGCGCCACGTGGTGTTCCGCAAATTGAAGTAACTTTTGATATTGATGCCAATGGTATGTTGCATGTGAGCGCGAAAGATAAAGGCACAGGTAAAGAACAGAAAATACGGATAGAAGCCGGTAGCGGGTTAAGCAAAGAGGAAGTAGAAAAGATGAAAGCTGAAGCCAAAGCCAATGAAGCAACTGATAAGGAAGCCAGGGAGAAAGTTGAAAAACTGAATCAGGCAGACAGTATGATCTTCCAGACCGAGAAACAATTTAAAGAGTTTGGCGAAAAGATCTCCGCTGATAAAAAGGCGCCTATTGAAGCTGCCCTCGCTAAACTGAAGGAAGCGCATAAAAACCAGGATATTGCCGGCATTGATACCGCGATGACAGAAATGAATACCGCATGGACCGCTGCCAGTGAAGAAATTTATAAGGCACAGTCCGAAACAGCGGGTGGCGCGCAACAGTCCGGTACTGATACAGGTGGGGGGGCCCAGGCTCAGGCAGGTAATGAAACTGTTACGGATGCTGAGTTTGAAGAGGTAAAATAATATCCCGGATTACGCGGATTTTTATATGATTTAGCGGAGGCCCTCACATTTTGTGGGGGCCTTTTTTGTGGCCAGGTGTTGCAGGAGATGTCATAATAATGAAATAAAGTATA
>CAYHTC010000220.1:0-4381 GCA_964359445.1 uncultured Sediminibacterium sp.
TTTCACGTATTTTTTTGTTTAATTTATTTAGATTTCCGGGAGATAATTCAAGGCATATAAACCTGAAACATACGATTGGCGTTTCGGGTAAACATAATAGCTCAAAAGCCTCACTCCCGTTAATTTTTTCTGCGAATTTGTTTGCAGCATTCATTAATCCGTCAACCCTACCCTCAAAGCCATTATCTCCCTCTAATTTCCAGGCTAACCAAAGTTTTAATGCATCGGCCCTCCTGCCGCATTGCAACGATTTCTGACCCAAATCAAGACCGGTATCATCATGAAATAAATAATCCGCAGAAACGGCGAAGGAATTCTCCAAAACACCTTTGTTTTTTGTCAATAAAACAGCACAAACTAAAGGAACTCCCATAATTTTATGTAAGCTCCATGAAACAGAATCGGCATACTGTATCCCATTCAATTTATATTTTTCCTTCGATGAAAACAGCAAAGAACCTCCATAAGCCCCGTCAACATGAAACCACATGTTATATTCTTTAGCAATTTCTGATAGCCGGTATAAGTCATCATAAACACCCGTAATGGTAGTACCTGCAATTCCAACTAACATCAGGGGAACGTGGCCATTTTGAATTTCATTTTCGATTGCTTCATTCAATGAAGGAATATCTATTTTTCCGTTGGTATCACTTTTAACTTTAACGATGGTTTGTTCACCCATTCCTACAAACAAAGCTCCTTTCACAAAAGAATAATGCGCATGTTCCGAGACAAAAATGCTAAACATCAAATTATCAAACAATCCAGTTTTATTCGAATTGGGAAATGTAGCATTTCGGGCCAACGTCATTGCAGTTATATTGGAAATGCTACTCCCCGGAGTAAAAATCCCATCGCCTGTTTCACTTGATTTCCATACAAATGATCCCAATCGTTTTATACACTCCTTTTCAATTAAAGTTAGAGCCGGAGCTACTTCATACGTGTACATAGACGTATTGAGCAGTGCCGCTAATATGTCGCCAAGCACGCCAATAGATTGCTGCTTACCAAACATTTGATTCATAAACAAAGCGTTGTTTGTTTTAACGCTTTTATCCTGCAGTTGATCAATCGTTATAGTTAGCGCTTCAGGGGATATACCCCTCTCCGGTATGGCAATGTCCAAATCGCTTAGGATTTCCGGTATTGTACAACTCTTACGGAGAGTAGTCTCCACCTGCCTGTTCTCATCCAGGTTCTGGATAATTGCAATAATCTTGTCGGTAATTTTACTTATCATTTTAAAACTCATTATGAAACTTCAACTACAAAAACTGATCGCTCTATCATTGCAACCAACTTCATTTCTATTCCTTTGCAGGGACTAACTTATTTATTTTCTGTGGAATATTTATATCAAATTAGTATAATCAAAATACTTCTTTCGCATATTAACGGAGAAGTCATCATTCCCTTTCAAAGATTAAAATAATTTAATATGGAACCTGCCTTCACTGATAACATTGGTTACTTCTGCCGGCGCTTTTGTCATCATATCCCCAACAAAACTATGGGCTGAAGTTGTTACATTCTCTAATTTCAGGTTTGCCATCTTTAACGTTTGTTAACTTCACCGCTAATTTCAGATAGTGCAATTTATCAAAATAATCAGGTCTAACGCTTCATTCATCAGATTAACCAACCGGGAATACCGGCCCTTCCATCTTGTATATTTTCCCATTTACCCTATCTGGATATGGTACTGTATCAAGGCAAGTTCCTTATTTTATTTTTCAGCGGCAAACCCTTCCATTAAAAATGGAGGGTTTTTAATGGAATCTAAAAAAGAAATTGATCTTACATACCTCCCGGTTGGAAAAATTTTGTAACCAAATCAATACTGTTTGCATTTGTAACCTTAAGCAGTTATTAAACATATATAATATATTACATGTGTCAATAATTATTATTTTACACTAATCCCCGGTCTGACTAATTTAGAGCCTGATATGACTGCGGAAGAACAAAGGCTTAAAGCGAATAGTACCCAAAAAATACCTTTAGAACAATGGGGACCTTACCTGGCCGAAAGACAATGGGGTACCGTTCGTGAAGATTATAGCGAAAACGGAGATGCCTGGCATTATGTTCCATTTAACCATTCCCATTCACGGGCTTATAGATGGGGGGAAGATGGCCTTGGGGGTATTTCTGATTTTTTTGGCAACCTTTGCTTTGCTGTGTCATTATGGAACGGAAAAGACACTATTTTAAAAGAGCGCTTATTTGGATTGGGTAATAAGGAGGGTAATCATGGTGAAGATGTTAAAGAATTATATTACTATTTAGACAATATCCCATCGCATTATTACATGCAAATGCTGTATAAGTATCCACAGCAGGCATTTCCTTACCAGGAACTGATTGATAAAAATAAGAGCCGCAGCAAACAGGAGCCGGAATATGAAATTTTAGATACCGGTATTTTTGATGACAATAATTATTTTGATGTCTTTATAACCTATGCCAAGATCAGCAAAAAAGATGTTGGTATTAAAATAGAAATCTGTAACCGGGGAACCCATAGCGCACCCATAACCGTATTACCTACCCTGTGGTTTTTTAACCGGTGGCAATCGCGGGGCCATGATAAAAAACCTTCTATCAAAGCCATCAATAAAGACTGTATGGTAAAAGCCAGGCATGAGCGTTTGGGTGCCTATTATTTGTATTATCCAAAACCTAAGGATGCTTTTTTTACCGAGAATGAAACCAATACCGAAAAGTTATTTGGCACAAAGAATCATTCTATTTTTGTAAAAGACGCATTCCATGATGGCATCATCGAAAATAAAAATACAGAAGCCCTCCGCAATAAAAAAAGTGGAACCAAATTCGCGCCGGTTTATCAATATGCCATTGCCGGTGGCGAATCAAAAACACTCTATCTGCGACTGAGTGATGTAATCATGGAATCCCCATTTACCAGTGGCTTTACAGATATTTTTGAACAAAGAAAACAGGAAGCGGACGAATTTTATAATGAAACCTTACCGGCGGATATTTCAACTGATCTGAAAAATATTCAACGGCAGGCATTAGCAGGCTTGCTTTGGAGTAAACAATATTACTATTATGATATTGAACGCTGGCTAACCGAGTCTGATGGCATTGCCAATATCAGCCATGAGCGGTCCAAAGGTCGAAACAGTGACTGGCTGCATCTTAAAAATCAGGATATTATTTTAATGCCCGACAAATGGGAATATCCCTGGTATGCCGCATGGGATCTGGCTTTTCATTGTGTACCCATGGCAATGGTTGATCCAACTTTTGCCAAACACCAGATTACCCTGATCATGCGGGAATGGTATATGAAGCCCGATGGGCAATTGCCTGCCTATGAATGGAATTTCAGTGATGTTAATCCGCCTGTTCAGGCCTGGTCGGCATTGCAGGTTTACCAGATAGAGAAAAATAAAACAGGAAAGGGGGATATCACTTTTCTGAAAAAGGTTTTTCACAAACTGATTATCAATTTTACCTGGTGGATAAACAGGAAGGACCCCAATGGAAAAAATATCTTTGAAGGCGGATTTCTCGGATTGGATAATATTGGCGTATTTAACCGGAGCATACAATTACACAGTGAAGCAAAACTAGAGCAGGCCGACGGCACCAGTTGGATGGGCATGTATGCTTTAAACCTGATGGATATTGCTATCGAAATTGCCATGCAGGATGAGGCATTTGAAGACAGTGCAACCAAATTTTTTGAACATTTTGTATTGATAGCCGAAGCACTGAATCAACTGGGCATGTGGAATGAAGAGGACCAGTTTTTTTATGATACACTGGGCCTTCCCGATAATACCACTCTGCACTTGCGCATACAATCCATTGTAGGCCTTACCTCTTTGTTTGCAGTTTCCATTATCAATAAAAAAGTGATGCAAAAAATGGAGGACTTTACCAAGCGTATTTCCTGGTTTGAACAATACCGTTTAAAGAATAAAAAATTCTGGCCGAATGAAGAAGTAGCGGATGAAGAAAAAGTACTGATTTCACTGATCCCCAAAAATAAATTGACTGCACTTTTGAAAAGGGTATTGAATGAAACTGAGTTTTTATCAGAAGGCGGCATTCGTGCCTTATCAAAATACCACGAAACAACCCCCTATACAGTAACCATTGAAGGTCATGATTACTCAATTCAATACGACCCGGGAGATTCTACCTCTGATTTTTTTGGGGGCAACAGTAATTGGCGGGGCCCCGTTTGGATGCCCATCAATTTCCTGATCATCAAAAGCATTAAAAAATTTGGTGAATTTTATGATGCCTCTCTCAGCATTGAATACCCAACCGGCTCAGGCATTTTTATGAACTTACATGAGATTGCCGGTGAACTTTCGAAGCGGGTAATCAGCCTGTT